>JANNUY010000427.1:0-17204 GCA_031414155.1 Acidobacteriota bacterium | reverse complement strand
GTTCGGTTCGGTCGGATCGCTCGGACTCAAGTCAGTTTCAGTCGTAGGTTCGCTGCCCGGCGCAGGCCCCAACGTAATCGCCGCGCTTTGAATCGCACCGCTGACGGGCACATCCACGCCGTTATCGTTGCTGTCGCCATTCGTGTCAGGGTCGGCTTCGTTCACGCGGCTCGAAGCGCAATTAAACAACGCGCCCGTGCTGGCGAAATTGCTCGCTACGATCTCAACCACGTAATCGCCCGGCAACAAATTATCGAAACGGTAATAGCCGCCGTTCGCCGTCGTTTGATTGGCGACAGGATTGCCGTTGCTGTCAGTCGCGCCCGTCAAATCGGCTTTGAGCAGTTTGACGATGACACCGTTGACGCCCGGCGTCGCAGTGTCAGCCGCATTGATCGTGCCGCTGTTATCAATGTCTTTCCAGACGCGATTCCCCAGCGCAAACGTAGGCACAAAACCAAAGTCCACAGCGAGGTTCGTATTGCCGTTCGGCTCAGTCGGATCGCCCGTGCCCAGGTCAGTTTCATTCGTGGGTTCGCTGCCCGGCGCAGGTCCCAACGTCACCGGCAACGAACGAATGCCATTCGCCACATCGGGCGCGATGCCCGGGCCGTTGTCGTCTTTGTCGGCAGCGTTCGTGTCAGGATCGCCTGCGTCCACGCCGCTCGATACGCAACCCGCCAGCATCCCCGTGCCCGTGAAGTTGCTCGCCAAAACTTCGACTATGTAATCGCCCGCTGGCAAATTATCGAAACGGTAATAGCCGCCATTCACCGTCGTCTGATTGGCGACGGGCAGGCCGTTGATGTCGGTCGCGGCGGTCAAATCGCCTTTCAACAATTTGACGACGACACCATTCACGCCTGTTTCTGCGCCGTTGATCGTGCCGCTGTTGTCAGTGTCTTTCCAGACGCGATTGCCCAGCGCGAACGTCGGCGCGAAGCCGAAATCAACTGTGCGATTTGAATTGCCGTTGGTCGCTTCGCCCGCCACTGGATTGGTCGCGGGGTCGTTGTCGTTGAGGGGTTCGCCGTTCACGCTCAACGTGATGGCGGCGCTGCGAATGCCGTTGGTCACGTCGGGCGCAATGCCTACGCCGTTGTCGTCGCTGTCGTCAACGTCTGTGTCGGGGTCGCCCGCGTCGGCACCGCTTGAGACGCAACCTTTCAAGACGCCTGCGCCGATGAAATTCAAGGCGCGAATTTCTACGACGTAATCACCCGGCGCTAAATTATCGAAGCGGTAATATCCATCGCCCGCCGTCGTTTGATCGGGGGCCGCTTGCGTCAACGAAGGCGAGTTCAACAAACGCACGACCACGCCGTCTACGCCCGGACTCGCACCGTCCGCCGCATTGATCGTGCCGCTGTTGTCGAGGTCTTTCCAAACGCGGTTGCCCAACGAAACCGTAGGCGCAAAGCCTGCGTCAAAGGTGTGGTCTACTTCGCCGAACGCGCCCGTGCCGTTGGTCGGGACGCCGCTCACCAGGTGCTGCACTTCGACTTCAGGGAAGCTGCCGCCCGCGATGCTCAGCACGTTGCCGCCGCCGAAATCTGAATCGTGCAAATCACCCGCCGAGCCGAACACGCCGCTGTCGGCATTCGCCGCCGTGATGGCTTTGCCAAAGAGCGCACCGCCGGTTTGAAAATCGGCTGCACGATCTAACCGAATGACATAGCGCGTGAACGGTTGAATGCCCGGATAAGTCGGATTCGCCGTGCCGCCGCCGATCAAGCCAATGTTGTCGGTCAACGTCGCGTCGCTATCCGGCAGGTTGTCGCTATTCGTGTCACGCGAGGTGAAATAATACTCGCCGTCAACATTCGTCACTGCTGTCGCAATCGGCAGCAAGTCGTCGGCATTGCCCGCCACGCCGTCGCGTCCGTTGGGCGTGTAGGCATGCACCGTCACACCTTGTATCGGCATTTCATCGGGGTCTTGCACACCGTCGCTGTCGGTGTCCATCCAGAGGCGGTTGCCGATTTCGAGATAGCTGACCGAAGCGCAAGCCAGTTCGACATCGCCCAGGCCCGCCGCCTTGCCGAAGAGACCGTCAGCGTTGTTCCCGCTGCCGGCATATATGCTGTAAGCCTTGTTGGTCAGTCCGGTCGTATTGTTCAGGAACCGCACGCCACCCGCATTGGCAGTGCTGTTGACCGGGTCAATCACTACGTTGATCGTTTCGCCCGAACCGGGACGAATCGCCAGCGCGCCGATGGAATGTTCGGTGTGAAAAAGCGTGCCGCCGAAATCCCAGTTGTCGTTGTAAAATTCGCCGAAGCCCGGCCCTTGAAAATTGCCCGCGCCCGCGCCCGTCACCGGGCCGGCCTTGCCGTTGTTTTCCAACACGAAGGCATTACCGGACGAATAAGCCCGCAGCACATCGCCGCCTACTGAAGTCAGATACAGCGCAGTCGAACCCGTAATCGGGCCGTAATTGTAATAGCCGACTTGCATGCCGTTTCTATCGCCCAGCGCCAGCACCATCGAACCATCCAAATCGAACTCGATGTCTGACAACATCGGTTGCGGATGAATCACCAAAGAACCGCTGCCGAAAGCGGCGGTCGGCGTCATCGCCATCGTGAAATTATCCGTCCAGGCATACCAGCCGGTTTTCGCCGTTACGCCGGTTGAGGAAAGAAAGGGATAGCCTTTGGGATAAGTCAGCGGGAAATCGAAAACCGTACTCCAACTGTTCGCCGAGGGGTCATAAGCCGACACGCGCGCTTTCAAATCAGACCGCGTGCCCGTGCTGGCGTCGCACACCGAACCGACATACACCTTGCCCTTATAAGTTTTCGTACCCCACGGACGATGCACGCCCCCCGTGCAACCCGGACTCGGAATCGCCGTCGAACTCACGTCCGCCGCCGTCGGCAGCGTGCTGCTCGTGTTGTAAGCGGTGATGTCTAACCCATAAAGCTTTTGATCGTTCAGGTTGACGAACCACAGCTTGTTGCCGTCTTCGGCAATATCCAGATCGCCGATGCCGACTTTGCCGACGAGGCCGTAAACCGTCGTGTCATAGCTCGGTGATAATTTGTTGGCGACTAAACCGCGCGTCGCCACGCTTGGCACCAAAGCCTGCCCCACATCCACGCCCAACGTCGTTACGTCAATAAAATTACCGGTGCTGGGCGCAGCCGGATTGCTGAGGTTCGTCACATACAAACCGCCCAACCCCAGCGGTCCTAAGCCCACATGCCGCCGCAACATCGCCGAGGTGAAAAGCCGCTTGGTGAATTTGTTGTAAGACACGCCCCACAACGAACCCACTTGTCGCGCCGTCGCTAAATGCGACATTGACGCAGGCGTCGGCCCGCCATTGGCAATGTTGTAAGGAAAGGCAATCAACGCATCCACATCGCCCGCATCGCTGGTGTTCACGTTGGGCGCGGGGTCGCCATTTACGTAACACGGCAAAATCACCAGTGGATTCGCCTGACAGAATCCGTTTTGATCCATCACGCCGACGTCAACGCCGCATTGCGCCGCGCTGGCGAATTGCACGCTCGTGCCGTTGCTCGTCCCCGCCGGCGTCGTCGTGCTGAAACCGAGCGCAGGCAAATTGGTGAACTCCAACCGCACCGGATAATCCGCCGCCGCTATCGCATTGCTGTTGGCCGCGCTGAATTCATATCGTCCGGCGCTGTCGCTGGTCGCCGTATAAGTCGCGCCATTCTTATCAATCGCCGTCACCGTCACGCCCGCCGCGCCGTTGAATTCACCCGCTTCTTTCACACCGTTGGCGTTGTAATCAAAAAACACCGTGCCGCCCAATTCGCCCGTCGTGCAAAGGTTGGGCACGCAGGCCGCCGGCGCAGTGAACGTCTCTTGCGTCGCGCTGCACGTCGCGCTACCCGCCATCGAAACATCCATCGTGTGGCTGCTGCCGTCCGCCGTGATCTCAAAGGCTACGACTTGCGGCGAAACCAGCGGACCGGCGATGTTTGTCCCCGTGCCCGGATTGAATAGCGATTGCGGCTTGATCGTTTTGGCTTGCGCGCCGCCATCCAGCGAAACCGTGATCGTGTCGCCGTTGACGGCACCCGTCCAACCGACTTCGACGTTGACCGTCGCCTTTGACGCGCCGCCCGCGTAATAACACCCGCTCACGGTGACGGTTTGGGTCAGCGCGCAGGCCAAGGCCGTGTTAGCAGTATTAGGATTAGCTCGAGCCCCGAATCCCCACGCATTTAATTTGGCACTGATCGCGCTCACAAAACGCTGAGAAATACCTTGCGTGAATTGTGGCACGCCCAAGCCTTGCGCACCCGCCCGCGCATAAAACCCGCCACTAACCGTGAGTAACAACAAGCCACTCAAGGTCGCTGCCATTTGATAACGTCGGCGATAGCGCTGCCAGGCGGTAAGGCTCAAGCCATTATTTTTGCTGGAATTTAGCTGAGGCTGGCGAAATAAATTGCCGGTCAGTTTATTCAACCCAAGGCGGACTTGGCTGAATAACCTGCGGCAATAAGAAAAAAGAAAAATAACTACGTTGCGTGTATAGCGTGCGAGTTTGTACGTGGGTAACATGGGTCAAAGCTCCTATCCGATCACCATTCATCGTAACTAAATCAGTTACATCCTCTTTGACTTCGTGTGAGGTCGTGAGAAATCCGAAATATCCGATGCCACGCTAGTGCATGGCGTCATTTATCAGTCTCTTGGGTATCCAGTCCCTTGGCCATTCAAGCCCTTGGGCATCCAATCACGTCTGCGGTCGTATTAAGTTGTTGTTCTTCGTGATTAAGATTGCGCCCGAAGCATTTTAGTCGCGGGCAATCTCGACGGCAGTTATCGCATTAGTTCGTCAGGCTGGGTATCAGGGAAATGTTTAAGCGTCACAGGAAAAATCCCTAACGCTTGCCATCTTCTGAGGTAGCGGCTGTAAGAAACGTAGCGGCACAGGCTTCAGAATTTATTTTTCTGGATCATCTGCATCAGCCGTTCGGCGTGATTGCGGGCGATGAGCGGGACACCTTCGTCTTGCTGAATGTCTTTGAGCAGCGGCAACAATTGGGCGGGATCGGCGAGGTGTTTGCCCTTGAGTTCCGATTCGAGTTGCCGCATTTGCGCAGGCGTAGAAATCGGGTCGCTCTGCCGCGTGTTCTCAATCTCGAATACGCGCATCTCCTGCGTAGCGATGTTACGAAAGATTTCGGCCAGCTTCATCATCGGCTCGTTGTCGGTGTAATTAAACGTCGTGCTGCGTTCCTGCCCGCCGCGCTTGAACGTAATCGTCATCGTCCCGAGATGCGAGAAATCTTTTTTGTGTTGATAGCTTTCCTTGCTGTTAAGAAAACCTACTTCGTCAAACAGTGCGTTGATTTGCGCGAGCAGGCTGGTTGAGATTTTCAGCTTGTTCGTAATCTCATCAAGGTCTTTGCGCTTGAACGTGTATTGCCCCACGCCCGCGCCATCAAACTCGACCGTGAGACGCGGGATGGTGAAACGTTCGTTGACGAAAACGTAACGGTAAGATGCTTTGGCCGAAGTTTCTTTGGACGTGTTAGTCAGCGGCAAGGCTTGCGCGTTGACATTGCGTGCAACCATCACACAAAAACTAAAAACAACCAGCGAACAAAAAATACTTTTCGCCATTCTCCCCCAGCCCGCGAATGCGGGCGTCAGCATAAAGCCTGGGGTGGAGCGAAGCGGAACCCCAGGTAACGCGCACAACAACAACTCAGCCCGCGAATGCGGGCGACAGCTAGCCTTATAAATACCGTTCGTCATAATCAATGCCATTGGCTTCCAACAACTCAATAAATTCGTCACGAGGCGATTGTTTCTGATGATGTTCTTTCTGCCTTGCGATGTAACGTTCGACAATTTCGATATTGGACTGGCTTACCGAAAAGGCTCCGTAACCACGCTGCCATGAAAAGTCCTTCAATTCGGGAAATATATCGTGCATCCATCCCGAAGCGTTCGCTTTGAGATCTCGCAATACATCGGAGAGCGATTTATCGGGTCGCAATTTTGCCAGCAAATGAACGTGGCCTGCTATGCCATTCAGCGCGAGCGAGATGCCGCCCAAACCGCGTACCGTTCCGCCAATATAATCATACAAACGCGGCTGATGAGCTTCCGTAATCAGCGGCTGGCGATTCTTCGTGGAGAAGACGATGTGGTAAATCAAATTGGTAAACGTCTCTGCCATAACGTCTCATTTCAATGGCTGCCGCCCGCCTTCGCGGGCTTGCGTGTCACTTGCCGATGCGTCCTGGGGTTCCGGCTGCTTCCACCCTAGGCTTTATGCTACCGCCCGCATTCGCGGGCTGAAGAAACTACTCCCCATCATTCGCAGCCTTCGTCTTCTTCGATCCGTAAGGTTCTGCCAGATACTGCTGCGCCGTAGCCTGTGCGTTCTCGTAATCGTTCCCGTTAGTCAGCGCCTTGTTGTAATCAGCCACGGCGCGTTCGCGTTGACCGAGCGAATCCCAGGCGTTGCCGCGATAGATGTATGACCAGACTTCGATCCATTCGGGACGCATGTTGCCGTTGAGGGCTTGCTCAAAAGCGTCGAGGGCTTTGTTGTGGTTGCGCTGCGTGATGTAAAGCAAACCGAGGTTGTACCAGGCCCACGAATTGTTGCGGTTGAGTTTGATCGCGGCCTGAAACTGCTGTTCGGCTTCGGTGTATTCCTGTTCGCGGAAGTGTTCGATGCCGCGCCGCACGACTACGCCTTGCCGCAATTCTTCAGAGGTTTTGATGATTTTGTAATCGGGGTCAACGACGACTTCGCTGGGTTTGCTCTTGGTCACGATGTCGAAATCAACCGACGTACCTTTCAGCAATACGGTTTGCTTTTCGTTGCCCGCTTCGGTCTTGAGAATAATATCCACCGGCATCTCGAACGTATCCATTTCCTGCTTGACCGTGCCCGGCACGCGGAAGCCGTCTTTGGTGCGCAGGATGCGGTACTCCGAACGGAACTCAGGCACGCCGGTCGAGTCTACCCATTGGCCGAAAAAGAAACGCATGTTGCGTCCGGCGGCTTTGGTGACGAAGGCTTCGAACTCATCAAGCGTGAGATTCTTGCCGCTGTTCTTGGCGTAATAGTCGCGCATCATCACGTCGAAATCTTTCTCGCCCATCAACTGACGCAGCATATACATCACGAGCGCGCCTTTGTTGAACACGATTGAGCGATAAGCGGGCGTTTGGTCATCAAGCTGTTTCGGCGCGTTGCGAATCGAAGACGATTGCTCAAACGCCAACGCCTTTTCGAGTTGGCTTTGAATCGCGTCTTGAAACTGAGCTTCGTTGGTGCTGTCGCGCAAGGCGAGCAACATGCTGAACTCGGCCAAGCCCTGCGAAATAAAAATGTCGTCGAACGATTGAATGCCTACAGCTTGGCCCCACCATTGAAAGGCGACTTCGCGCCCCAAGCGTTCTGCCGAAGCCGATTGCAGCGCACGCGGCGAGAGAAAGATCATCCCCGGCGCGCTGTATGTCTCAAGCGTTTCGTCATCGGTTTGCGCGACAATCAAGCGACTGCCAAAAGGGTATGCGCCAAATTTCGACGAATAAAATTCGAGATGTTCGCCGATGGTTTTCGCGGCGTTGTCTGCCCACTTCTCATCACCCGCTTTGACATACATATCAATATCAAAGCCTGATTGCTTGATGTTTTTGACGATGTATTTGCCCGCCACCAGGCTGCCCGGCAACACCGGCTTAGTGCATACGAGCGTGTAAGAAACCATCGGCGCGGCGGGTTTCGGCACGGCAGAAGCCTCAAGCGTAGCCATCGTCGGAATCGTCGTCGTCGTTTTCAACGCGGGCTTGAGGGCATCTGGCGAAACTTCTGCTTCAACCACCGGCTGCTCGCTGTAACCAGCTACGACATAGCCTTTCGGCACGGTGACTTTGATTTCATAAGTCGCGCGGTCAGCGGCATATTCGTGAAAGGGAAACCAGCGCGCGGCATACATTAAGTAAGAACCCGATTCGCCGACGTAAGCCAGCCGCGCATTCGCAATCGGCCCACCTTGCGAAGTTTCAAGCGCACCGTCGTATTCAAATGCCAACGTCACCGGCTGTTTTGAAGGAACGACGGAGCCGAGGTCTACGCGAACTTCCATCTTTTCTTTTTGATCTTGAATGAATTGCAATTCGCCGGGCGCAGGTGTCGGCGTGGCTTTGGCGACGACCGCAGGTTTCGCAACAGTCGCCGCAGGCTTGCGCACCATCGCAGGCGGCGTTGCCGTAGTTGCCGCCGCAACGACAATCGGCACATCCAAGCGCGTGACTTTGCGCACCGTGAGCGAGCCGTTCATCTCAAACACGACCGAGCGCGTATCGGTGCTGGGGATGAATTTGACTTCAACTCGCGACCGCAACTGTTGCTGGTCGGGTGTCAGTTGCGCATCAATCTTGTAATGTTGCACGTCAAAATCGGCGACGCCCTTTTGAGCTTTCGTCGGCTCAGTCGTGAAAGTCGAAGCTAATCCGAACAAAACTGTTGCCAGCAAACTCATCGCAAAAATCTTTTTCATAGAGTTGTACCTACGTTTTATGAATTCCCTGCTTCTCAACTGCCGCGCCCTTACTGCTTGTGTATCGAATGGCGGCGATTATAGCATTCGATGAAGGAATGCCCAGCCGCCAGTTAGAAAGCCCGTGATAAAGAACGCTGCCTGAACGCTGAGTATTCCAAATTCTTGCAAAAGGACTGAGGTACGTTGATGCGCTGGCGCTCGTGGCTGAAATTTTATCGGTACGTTTGGGGGTGGGAAAATTACCTGCTGCTCGCGCGTACGTGGCAAGCCGCGCGGCTGGTGAAAGGCTTGCTCAATGCGCCTTCACCCAAATTGCCCGACGCCATCGCTGCCGTGCCTATTTGCTATCTCGCGCCGCAACCGCATTGGCGCATCACCGACCCGACGAAAATTTATCTCTTTGCGCATTGGATGACTGGTGTGCCTGCTGATTGGGCTAATAATGAGGGAAGATGCGTGCAACGTTCGTTGATCGTATATCGGCTGTTGAATGGTTACGGCATTCCGGCGCGCGTGCAATTCGGCATTCGGCGCGAAGACGCAACCCAAGCCGGACACGCCTGGGTTTGTTTGCTGGATGAATCGCAACGAGCGTTCGGTGAGCAAAAGAATCCGTTGGAAAAATTCTTGCCGATTTTTACTTCGGCTTTGCCTTAACCGTTTCTCAATCCATCCAATTCTCGACGCGCAGCCGTGGGATCAGTTGAAAGTGGCGTAAATTGCGGGTGACAAGCGTGGCAACATGGGCTAGGCCAATGCTGGCGATCAACAGGTCGGGAGAGCCGATTTTTCGTAAACGGGGAATCGTTTGTAACCCATCAAAAAGTCTGGCTGCCGCCGCGTCAAAAGGAACGATCTGAATCAGTACCAATAAATCTTCTGAACGATTAAGCCAATACTGTGCCCGCAAAACCTCTTCGCCCGTCGCCGCATTCCTGACATAGTCTAATCGTCCACGCAAAATTTCGACGCGCGTAATAATGGTGGTGGCTACCGTCTCGTTCGTTCGAGCAAGACGGGTAACGACATTGGAGTTGTCGCGGTGTAAGGCACTGAGCGTGTCGGTGTCGAGCAGGTACATTCAACTAACCCCAACGGCTTCGGCTGGCTCGCGCTCAGAGTAAATCGCAGCCAGCAAATCATCCAGATAAGGGTCATCTTTGAGCGCGCCAGCTTGTTCCAACAGCACGGAACGGCTGTCTTGCGCTCGCAACCAATCATCAACCGCGCTTTTAAGGAAGCGCCATTTGTCAGCAATACGACGACCTGGAATATGTCCTTGGGTCGCTTCCCGTTCAATCATTTCGAGCGGGAGCTTCAAATAAACGGCGGTTTCCTCCAGCGTCAGAACTTCTGAAATCGTCATTGGACTCATACAAAACTCCTTTCAAAAAAAGATGGGCGCGACTGTAACAACGACCGTCGCGCCCATCAAGGTTAGCTTGCGCTGAGAACCTAATCTTCTTCCTTTCTCACACGCCCTTCCGCCACTGCCTGTTGGATGATCTTTTGCGAGAGGTGCTGCGGGACTTCGTCGTAATGCGAAAATTCCATGTGATAAGAGCCGCGCGCGCTCGTGATGGAATTCAGCGTTTGCGGATAAGTCAGCATTTCTGACATGGGCACTTCGGCCTTGATGACTTGGTTGTTGCCTTTGGCGTCCATGCCTGAGATGCGTCCGCGCCGCGAATTCAAATCTCCCATCAGGTCGCCCGCGTATTCCTGCGGCCCTACGACTTCGACGTGCATGACCGGTTCGAGCAACACGGGTTGCGCTTTTTCGATCATCGCTTTGAACGCCTTGCGTCCGGCCATTTGGAACGAGTGATCGTCGGAATCTACGTCGTGATAGCTGCCGTCGAAAAGTTCGACTTTGAAATCTACTAAGGGATAACCCGCGATGGCTCCGCGCACGGCGGTGTCTTGTATGCCTTTTTGCACTGCCGGTCGCCATTGTTGCGGAATCGAGCCGCCGAAAATTTTATCAACGAATTCAAACCCGCCGCCGCGCGGCAACGGTTCAAACTTGCATTTGCAATCGCCGAACTGCCCGCGTCCGCCTGATTGTTTTTTGTGGCGGCCTTGCACTTCGACGGCGCGCTTGATGGTTTCGCGGTAAGGCACTTTGGGTTGATGCAAAGTGACCTCGACGTGGTAACGGTTCTTAAGTTTGGCGACCACGGTCTCGATGTGTTGCTGGCTCGCGCCACCCAACTCGAACTCTTTGGTTTCGGCGTTGCGCGTGTAATGCAACTGTTGGTCTTCTTCGAGCAGGCGATGAATCGCGCCGGAAAGTTTGTCTTCGTCAGCGCGCGATTTGGGTTCGATGGCGAAATGAATGGCGGCTTCGGGCAAAACGACCGGGTCGTAATAAATCGGCGCGGCCTTGTCGCACAGCGTATCGCCCGTCGTCGTGTCTTTGAGTTTCAACACGGCCACGATGTCGCCCGCGTGAGCTTCGGCAATTTTTTCTACGGCTTTGCCTTGAATGACGTGCAGTGGGCCTAAACGTTCAGCCTGACTGGTGCGCATGTTTTGCAACGTAGCGTCTGATTTGATGACACCCGAAAAAACTTTCATCACCGTAATCTTGCCGAAACTTTCGCTGATGGTTTTGAACACATAAGCGGCGGGCGATTCGCTGTCGCCGACCTGACGCTCCAAGTCATCAGCGAGGTGTTCGGGGTCGGGGTGCGCGTGAACCGCGCCAAGGTCGGAAGGATACGGCGCGAATTCAACCATCGTGTCGAGTATCGTCGAGATGCCGACCATCGTATTGGCAGACGCCGCAAACACGGGCATCAGCGTACCCGACAAAATCGCTTTCTTGATGCCGCCGATGAATTCGTCATCAGGCAACGTACCCGCTTCAAAAAAATGTTCCATCAAGGTGTCGTCCGATTCGGCGACGGCTTCGATCAGGCGTTCGTGCGTTTCGTTGATATAACCCTTGCCTTCTTCGGGAATCGGAACCTCTTTGGCCTTGCCGCTGGCGTCGAATTCATAAGCCTTCATGCGTATGACATCCACTACACCGCGAAAGCCTTTCTCCGCGCCAATGGGCAGCGTGAACGGTACGCAATGCGCGCTGAAACTTTCGCGCAACTGGTTCAATGCAACACCGTAATCGGCGCGCTCTTTGTCGAGTTTGTTGATGACGAAAAAACGCGGACGCGCGCGCTGCAATTCATTGCAATAGTCCCACACCTTTTCGGTTTGTACGCCGACACCGTTCACGCCATCAATTACAAAAACCGATGATTCGGTTACGCGCAACGCGGGCTTGGCGTTGGCGATGAACGAAGCGTAGCCGGGTGTGTCTACGAAATTGATTTTGGTGTTTTTGTATTCGGCATAAGCCGTGCCGTGATTGAGGCTGATCTTGCGGCTGATTTCCTCATCGTCAAAATCAGTAGTGGCAGTGCCTTCGTCTACCTTGCCGAGACGATTGGTAGCCCCGGCGGCAAATAGCATCGCGGCGACGAGGGAAGTTTTGCCCGCGTCGCCGTGACCTACAATGCCCAAGTTTCTGATCTCCTGTGTCGCATAAGTTTTCATGACTTGGCTCCTTGTTGGAAAAGTGAATGGAAAGAAAAGCCGCGCCGCGTGAGAAGTGCCGTTTTACGCGCGACGAGCCGACGAATGGTAGGGCAGGTTCTTATCCTGCCCAGACTGATCGCACAGGTTGAGAACCTGCGCTATGAGTTGAAGGAAGGGTTAGAAAAGCGGTTTTTTCAGCACCTTTTTGCGGTGCGCCGGATGAGCGGAAAAAGAAATTGGATGTAAAGAAACACTACCGCGCGAGGCTGTCGCGCCTTGAGATAGTGCGTGGGAATTCGAGACGAAGTTCACAGGCATTCGTCGTACCTCCCTAAAACAAAACGTTGAAAGTGATGAAAAGAAGTTTTCGTGGAAACTGCGTTGGGTGAAAAACAAACGGATATTAGCACACGAATTTTGAGGTGCAAAGATGTGCGGCTTTTGAACCTCATCGCCACCAAACCAAAGTCGAACCGGGTTTGACAGCCCTCTGGTTGCTCCCTAAACTCTCGCAGTTTCGGAAGATAGCGCGCACCGGAACATGCAGTTCCCCAGCAGAATTTATGCAACGCCAAGCCCTCGAGACGCTCGAATTCGTACAACTCCAAGCCGTATTGTTGCAGCGCGTACGCACGCCGCTGGGCGTTACGTTGGCGGAAGCCTTACCGATTTATACCCAGCAATCCGAGATCGTTCCTCAACTCAGACTTACCAGCGAAGGCGTGCGTTATTTGTGCGAAGGCACGGCGCTCGACTTGCACGACCTGCCCAACCCGCACCCGGCGCTGGGCAAGCTCTCAGTGCCTGACGTAAACCTCGAACCGCATGAAATTCTTAATACTTTGCGATTGATTTCGGTCGCGCTGGGCTTGCGCGAAACCTTTCGTTGGGATGAACGCAGTGGTGCTGCTGACAGCTATCCGTTGATTCGCGCGATCACCGATCAAGTACCGAACTTGCGCAACCTTTACGCTAAACTGCGGCAACGCATTTCGCCAACGGGCGAGATCGAAGATTTCGCCAGTCCGGGTTTGCGCGAAGCGCGTTATCAACTTTCGAAGGCGCGCGAGACGTTGCAACGCAAGCTCGAAAGCATTCTGAAAAAAGCCGATGCCGATCATGCGTTACGCGATGATTTCATCACGTTGCGTAACGAGCGGTTCGTGATTCCGATTCGCAACGACAATCGCGGCGCGGTGCAAGGCGTAGTCCACGGCATGTCGTCTTCGGGCCAAACCGCTTTCGTCGAACCGCTCGAAACCATCGAGATGAACAACGAACTCGTGCGGTTGCGCGAGATCGAAGCCAACGAAATCGTCAAAGTGCTGTTCGAGATTACTGAAGAGTTGCGCTACGAACGCGAAGGCTTGCAAATGATGGCTGAAGTCATCGGTCAGGTGGATTTCATCGCAGCGAAAGCACGGCTGGCGCTTGATCAAAACGCGGTTGAGCCTACGATCAATGAAGCAGGCCGCTTGAATTTGCAGGACGCACGGCATCCGTTGCTCGAAGCCAACCTACGCGCACAGGGCTTATCAATCGTGCCGCTGTCGCTCGAACTCGACGCGCAAAAGCGCGTGATGGTCATCAGCGGCCCCAACGCAGGCGGCAAAACCGTCGTACTCAAAACCGCTGGACTGCTCGCGTTGATGGCGCAGGCTGGTTTGCACGTACCCGCTAAAGCCGCCGACCTGCCGATCTTCGAGCAGGTTTACGCGGACATCGGCGACAACCAATCGCTGACGGCGAACTTGTCTACGTTCACCGCGCATCTGGCGAACATTCGCGCAATCAGCGAGTCGCTGACGGCTCCGGCGTTGATTTTGTTGGATGAAGTTGGCACGGGCACCGACCCCGAAGAAGGTTCGGCGCTTGGCGTAGCGATGGTTGATTACTTCCGCGAACGCGGCGCGCACGTCATCGTGACGACGCATTACAGCGGGCTGAAGGTTTACGCGACCAACACGGCGGGCGTAGTTACGGCGAGTGTCGAGTTCGATGAAAAGACGCTGAAGCCTACGTTTCATTTGCTGACGGGCTTGGCAGGTTCGTCGTCGGGCATCGAAATCGCGCGGCGCTTCGGCTTGCCTGCGGCGATTACTGATCGAGCCGCCGCGCGTGTGCAAACCGCGAGCGCCGATGCGTCGGAATTTTTGCGCAAGCTGAAAGAGCAACACGATTCGCAACGCCAACAACTGGCCGCGCTCGAAGAAGAACGCGCCGCCGTTGCGCAGAAATACGCCAAACTCGAACTCGAATTCTTTCAGCGCGAACGCGACCGTGAGAAAGAGTTCAAGGCCGACCTGCAAAAGGTCGTCGCCGATTTCACCGCCAAAGCCAATGAGTTGGTCGGCAAAATCGAAGACGAAGCCGCGCAACGCAAAGTGCGCAAAGAGGTCGAACGGCGCGGGTCTGAACTGAAAGCGGCGGCGACAATGACCGGACGCAAGCTGCAATTCGATACAAATACGGCGAAAGGGGAACCGGTGATTGAAACCACCGAGCCGGAAGTTTTCGAGATTCAAATCGGCGACCGCGTCAAAGTGCTTTCGCTCGGTCAGGACGGCGTGGTTGATGCGATTAACGATGACGACATCATCAGCGTACAAGTCGGCGCATTGCGCTTTCGTGAAGCGCGTGAAAATTTAAGACTGGTCGAACGCAAGGCTGCATCTAAATCCACCAAAGCAGGGGCCGCGAAAGTTGCCATCGCCGGATTGCCCAAAGGCGTGTCGGTTTCGCTGAACGAAGACCGCCCCGACGTGCGCAGCGAACTCAACGTCATTGGTAAAACGGTGAACGAGGCTACGGATGAAGCCGACAAGTTTTTAGACGCGGCTTATATGAACAATCACGAACGAATCCGCATCGTGCATGGCACGGGGATGGGCGTGCTGAAAAAGGCGATTGCCGACTTGCTGGCGGGACATCCGCACGTAGCGAAATCTTATGCGGCTCCACAAGCAGAAGGCGGCAATGGCGCAACAATAGTCGAACTAAAGAAGTGATGCGCATACCCAAAGGCTTCAGTGAAGAGTTAAGACAGCAAGCCGACATCCTGAAAGTAATCGGTGATTACATTTCTTTGAAAAAAAAAGGGAATAACTTTTGGGCGTGTTGTCCTTTTCACGGCGAGAAAACGCCTAGCTTTAGCGTCAATCCGAGCAAGGGTTTTTTCAAATGTTTTGGCTGCGGAAAGGCGGGCGATGCCATCAAGTTCGTGATGGAAATCGAAGGCGCGTCGTTCCCCGAAGCCATCCAAACCGTAGCCGACAAGTGCGGCATCGCCGTGCCGGTGGTCGAGAATACGGCTGAGATGGAAGCCCGCGACCGGCAACGCGTTGACCTGTTGCAGATCAACAAGTGGGCAGCGAACTTTTTCGCTGAGAATTTGCATGAATCCGCTGAAGGCCATCGCGCGCTGGAATATCTGGAAGGACGCGGCATCGAAGAGGCTACGCGCCTCGCTTTCAAGCTGGGTTACGCGCCGAACACTTGGGATGCGCTTTCGGGCTATTTGAAAAAACAGGGCGTTTCGGTTCCGCAAATCGAAGCCAGCGGCTTGGTGAGTTTGAAAGAGCAGGGTGGCTATTACGATAAATTTCGCGGACGGCTGATGTTCCCCATCTGCGACGCGCAAGGCCGCGTAATCGCTTTCGGCGGGCGCATTCTGGGCGAAGGCGAACCGAAGTATTTGAATTCACCTGAGACGGCTGTTTACACCAAAGGGCAGCACTTGTTCGGGCTTTATCAGGCGCGCGACGCAGTGCGCAAGCAGGGATATGCTATTCTGGTGGAAGGCTATCTAGACTTCTTGATTCCCTTTCAAGCGGGCGTCAAAAATCTGGTGGCGAGTTTGGGAACGGCGTTGACCGAACAGCAGGTGCGATTGTTAGGGCGTTACGCCAAAAAGATCATTGTCAATTTTGATCCTGATACAGCCGGTGTGAACGCAACCAAAAGAAGTTTAGAATTGCTGTTGACCGAAGGCTTTAAGGTCAACGTGTTGAGCTTGCCGGAGGATTTAGACCCCGACGAATTTATCAGGGCACGCGGCGCGGATGATTACTTGAAACTGCTCAAAGGGTCGCAGCCGTTTATGGATTACATCGTGGCCGAAGCGATGCGCAATCACGACCAGACGCGTCCAGCAGGCAAGCTGGCGACGGTGAACGAGGTGTTGCCCTACCTGCGATTGGTGAGCGACAAGATCGAACGCGCCGAACAGATCAACCTGATTGCCGACCGGCTGAAGATCGAAAGCAAATTGTTATTGGAAGAATTCCGCAAGGCTGCGACCACGCGGCAAGATCGGATGAGCGAACGCGCCGTCAAAGCAACGCTCGTGTTGCAGTCGGCGGAACGTAAATTGCTGGAAATTTTGTTGAATCATTTGCCGTTACGGCGGCGTCTGATGCAACAGATTACGGAAGACGACTTCGCGGAACTGCGCACCGAACAGCTCTTCCGCTTGCTCTTTGAGTTTGAACAAACCCAGACCGAGCCGACTTACGGCACTTTAACTGAGGCGCTCGATGACGAAGAACTGGCACAAGACTTGTTGCCACAATTGATGATTACGTCAGATTCCGAGACGACCGATATTGAAGTGCTAAGACGTTTGTTACGTGAAGCGGTAGAAAGTTTGCACAGCTTACGCTGTTTGCGGCTGTCAGAGCGACAGTCTCAATTGCAACGCGAAATCAACCGCGCGCAACGCGACAACGACGCAGAAAAGCTCAATGAACTGGCGATGCTCAAGTTTGAATTGGCGAAACAGGAACGCGAACTGTCACAATGGTCGCCCGATAAAAGCTAGCCGAAAAATAATTACGGCAAATATATTGGCATTGAATCGGATGAAACTATTGCACGAACACGTAACTTTACCTGTTTTAGTTTGATTCAACGGAAGAAGTCGTACATTCAACGTGTTTTATAAAGTGGTGAAATTGTTTATAGGCAAAGGAGAGTTCTTTTCTACCGCCCGCCCCGAAGTTTTATGATGCGGAGAGAGGAGAAGCGAAAGTGGACGAGAAATATAACGACGACGTTCAAAAATTAATAGACATGGGCAAGGACAACAAGTTCTTGTCTTACGACGAAATCAACAATGAAATCCCGGAAGGGCCGATTGCGATAGACGAC
>JANNUY010000426.1:0-2097 GCA_031414155.1 Acidobacteriota bacterium | reverse complement strand
CAAACTCGAAAACCCCAGCGTACAAGTCGGCGACGTGCTGGTGATCTTGCAAGGCACCGACATTCAGTTTCACGGCTTCATCGGCAAGATCGAAGGCGATTACGCCTTAGCCGCTGATCGCCAATCGTCGGAGCTAATTGCGGGCGTACATTGAGCCAATGGGGAAGCAAGCAATGTTAAGAAAAATCAAAAGGCAAAAGGCAAAAGGCAAAAGGCAAAAATGGCGCGCGCTGGCATTACTTATCGGCTTGGTTGTTGTTTGTCCGTCGTTGTGGGCGCAAACGCGCAGCTTTCACAGTGCGGCTGAATTCGCGCGTATGACCAAAGGCCGCGTCAAAATTGTCAGGTCGCCAATCTTGACGTTATTGGGTGGACAAGTGCTGAGAGGCACGAGCGACGGCATTGTCATGCGCCAGTCGAAAGTCCCGTTCTTTCCTCACGTTGCGCTGCCGAGTCTCGAAGTAACGACATTGGTCGAAGATCAGCCATCCGTAGTTTTGGTGGGAACCAAACAAGGGCTGTTCGCGGTCAATACGATGTCGAATGATGTTCGCAGTTATTGGGCAGGCAAACGCTGGTTGCCTGACGATAACGTGACTGGCATCGGCATAGAGCCTCCGTTCAAGGCGACCGTGATTTGGGTTGAAACACCTAAAGGATTTAGTCGTCTTGATTTCAACGACGTTTCACTCGAAAAAAAATCAGCCGCGTTCGTCGAACGCATACGCGCGCGCCACGTACGCCACGGCCTCACCGCCGATTCGCAACTCAAAATCTCCGGCGACTTGTCGAGCAACCAGATGGTTTCGTCCGACAACGACGGACTGTGGACGGCGATGTATGTCGCGGCGGAATGCTTTCGCTTCAAGGTCACTGGCGATGCAAAGGCACGTGAATATGCACGGCAAGGCATGCAAGCCCTCTTGCGGTTAGAAAGCATCACGGGCATTGCGGGCTTTCCGGCGCGTTCGTTTATCAAGAAAGGCGAAGACATACAGCCGAGCGATGGCGAGTGGCACAATACGCCGGATGGCGCGTGGCGCTGGAAAGGCGACACGAGTTCAGACGAGATCGTAGGCCATTATTTCGTCTATCCGCTTTATTACGATCTGGTTGCCGATGAAGCCGAAAAGAAAACGCTGGCCGCAGCGCTTGATCGCATCACTAATCACATTCTCGATCACGATTACCAGTTGATTGACTTGGACGGCAAAGCTACGCGCTGGGGCTGGTGGGGGCCAAACGCGATTTGGGATGACCCGGATGAACTCGGTTTGCGCGCGTTGCACCTGCTGGCGCACTTACGTTCGGCGATGCACGTCACACAAAGCGAAACGTACCGCGCGAAATATCAGCGCCACTACGACGAACTCATCAGCAAACATCGTTATCACCTGTTGGCGCGCAACCAGAAAATCAACATCCCCGGCAAGGTCAATCATTCAGACGATGAGTTGGCGTTTCTGTCTTATTACCCGTTGTTGCAATACGAAACCGATGCGGCGTTGCGCCAGGTCTATCAGGAAAGCCTCGAACGCGCGTGGCTCATCGAACGCCCCGAACGCAATCCGCTGTGGAATTTCATTTATGCGGTCGGCACTGACAGCAAAGAGTTTGATCGTGACGCGAGCCTGCGCACCTTGCAGGAAATTCCGATGGATCAAATCGAATGGGCGGTGAAAAACTCAGTCCGTAACGACGTGCCGCGTGATGATTACGCTGACCGCCACAAGCGTGCCCAAGCCTTAACCGTGCTGCCTTACAGTGAATTGCCGATGCACAAATGGAATGGCAATCCTTACCAACTCGATGGCGGCAACGGCGGACGCAGCGAAGACGATGGTGCTTATTTTCTGTTGCCTTATTGGCTGGGGCGTTACCACAAGCTGATCGGTGAGTAACGCGCAAAGAAGATAAAAAAACCCGCCCGTTGAAATATCCAGGGCCAACGGGCGGGTGTCACGGGGTAGTAACTCGTTCAAAATCTTTCGGCTTACTTTACGTTTTCCATCATCTGCAAGCCTGCCGGGCCAAGCAGCACGATGAACAAGGTCGGGAACAAAAACACCGCCAACGGGAAAAGCATTTTCACCGCCG
>JANNUY010000425.1:0-3101 GCA_031414155.1 Acidobacteriota bacterium | reverse complement strand
TCTTCCTGAAAGACTTCGATGAACTCATTGCCGATGATTTTGCGCTTGCGTTCAGGGTCGGCTTCGCCCGTCAGTTTGTTTAAGAACCGTTCGCCCGCCGCGACACCTTTAATCGTTAAGTTATCGAATGAAGCAAATGCTTTAAGCACATCGTCGAACTCGTTTTTCCGCAAAACTCCGTTGTCCACAAAGATGCAGGTGAGGCGGTCGCCGATGGCGTGAGCTACAAGGGCGGCTGCTACGGTGGAATCTACGCCGCCTGACAGGCCACAAACGGCGCGACCTTCGCCGACTTGTTCGCGGATGCGCGCAATGGACGATTCGATAAACGACGCAGCCGACCAGTCTCCGCGACAGCCGCAAATGCCTTTGACGAAATTGCCCAGAATCGTTTTGCCGTCGGGCGTATGCGCGACTTCGGGATGGAACTGCACGCCGTATAAACCTCGCGCGTCATCGGCGACGGCTCCGAGGGCGTTATCAGTCCCAGCGATCACTTCAAAGCCAGTGGGCGGAACGGTTACGTGGTCGCCGTGGCTCATCCAGACGGGAAACTCGTCGGGTAAGCCTTCAAGCAAACGATTCTTCCCTGTCACCTTGATATGAGCCGCGCCGTATTCGCGCTGTGCCGAAGGCGCGACTTCCCCGCCCAGAAAGTAACTGAGCAACTGAAAGCCGTAGCAAATCCCCAGAACAGGCACGCCTAGTTCGAGGACTTCAGCCGAACAGTGCGGCGCACCGTCTTCATAGACCGAACTCGGCCCACCTGAAAGAATTACGCCACGCGGTTTGAGCGCATGCAGCTTCTCCAACGGCACATTAAACGGATGAATTTCGCAATAAACGCCCAGCTCGCGTACACGACGGGCAATGAGTTGGGTGTATTGCGCTCCGAAATCGAGGATCGCAATAGTCTCGAAGGCTTGAGCCACTTAGCGGCACTCCTTATTGGTTTGGATGATTTTGATGAGCAAGCCGGAGTATATGCGAGTCATTCAGAGGCGACAACCAGCGAAGAAGGTCTCAGCCACGGGGAACACGGGGAGGAAGGGGGAAGAAAATGTTGCGGATGTTTCGGTTGACGCCAATGGTCATGTTGAACCGTTTACAGCCCTCCAATTCCCCGTGGCTCATTCTCTTTTGTTGCCGTTATAGTTCGATGCTTGTGGAGTCGTTGAGGTCTTTGGGCGTTGGTTGTTGGCGGCGGAAGCGTCCAAGCAAGCTGAACGCTTTGAGTATGAGACCGTGTGCGGCGTAGCAAACTGCCAACACCAGCAGGACGATCTGCGAGTGGAAGTAAACAGCGGCGAGAAAAGCGGCGAGCAGCGGCAACGCGATGAACGGATTCATGCTTTGTCCGCCGACGTTTTTGAAACTCGTATAACGAATCGTGCTGACCATCAGCGTCCCCAGCATGGCCATGCCAACGAGCAAGGCCCAGCCAAAGGTATAACGCGTTGTCTCGCCGTAACCAATCAGCGGCATCGGCGCGAAATGAATGATCGAAGCCAAGACCGCTGCCGCTGGTGGAATTGGCAAACCTACGAATGCTTTTTTATCGAGCTTGGGCGACGTGCCAGGCTTGTCGAATTTGGGCGAACGCGCCATAACGTTGAAACGCGCGAGGCGCAAGGCTCCGCAAATCATGAAAAAGAAAGACACGCCCCAGCCGTAACGGTCAATTCCCTGCAATCCGCCGTAACCCCACGTATAAGCCAACACAGCAGGGGCTACGCCAAAGGTGACGACGTCGGCGATGCTGTCGAGTTCGACGCCGAAATCACTGGTGGTTTTGGTCATGCGCGCGATGCGTCCGTCGAGGCCGTCGAAAAGTACGGCCAAGCCAACGGCGATGGAGGCGTGATCAAAAAGCTCAAGCGCCTTGGGCGTTACGCCTAACTGAACGGCTTGAATTGAGTTCACGATGGCGTAAAAGCCGCACATGATATTCGCAATCGTGAAGGCGCTGGGCACGATGTAAATGCCTTTGCGAATGCCTTTGCGCGGCGGATTGGCGTGCGTGTCGCTCATAGAAAAACCTCAGTGGGTAAAGATTGTTGAAGATATGAACGCAGTCTAACAACTGCTCGAACATCCGCCAACCGCTGCAACAAATGCAAAACGGGGACAACGTATTGTCCCCGTTTCGTCTGGTATGTTTTGGGCCAACGTGACTGAAAGCCTTTGATGCACTTAGTGCGACATCTGGCTCGTCTTATGGTGCGAGAGAATCGCTTCCATTTGGTCTTTCAGTTGCAATTTGCGTTTCTTGAGAGTGGCTTCTTCGAGTTGTTCGTCTTCGTTAGGGAAGTGGAGAGAGGTGAGTTCGTCCAAGCGGGCTTCGTAATCGTGATGTTCCGTGGCGAGCGCCCGAAACGTTTCATCATTCGACAAAAGAAATTCCTTCAATGCTGTCTCAGAGTTTGCAATGCGCATAAGCTAGTCCTCCTAATTGGTTGGAAGTTTATTGACCAAAGAACGCCTAAGCTTTCGTAGTGGCTTAGACTTGATTTGCACTGCGCGCATAGTACGCCCTCTCAGGAATTTTTCAAGACTGAGCGAAAAGAAAATCTAATCGGCTGGATAAATTTTTCAGATTACAAAACCAAAGGTAAGACAAATCGAAGGTCGTCCGACTTGTCCAGTTCATCCGTCTGACTTGGGCTAGGCCGCTCCCCTTGTCACACGTAAGTCTCGCCGCATAATCACGCCGTCCTCTTTCGGGTCGCGGTAATAATCGCGCCGTCGGCCTGCCGCCGAGAAGCCAAACGATTCATAAAGCCGCCGCGCCGCCTCGTTGCTGGCGCGCACTTCAAGCACGGCGGATTGCGCGCTGCGTTCCGCCGCCTGTCGCAAGGCTTCGGCCAGCAAGGCCGCGCCAATGCCTCGCCGCTGATGGCTGGCGGCAACGACCAGATTGTCTACTTCGAGTTCGTCCACGACGACCCAACCAGAGAACATGGCTACGACGTGAGGCGCGCGGGCTACTAACAGGATGCAGCCAACTATTGAATCTTTATTTAAGATTGCAAAAGCCCTAGATGTTGACGTAAGAGAGTTATTAGTATCAACAAAGTAAATTATTAAAGAATACGAAATGG
>JANNUY010000424.1:0-1920 GCA_031414155.1 Acidobacteriota bacterium | reverse complement strand
TTCCCATCAGCCAGCGCGCCGCCGCCAAAGCCGTGTTGGGCGAATGCGAAATCAACGGCAAGCTGCCGATTACGTTGCCGGGTTTGTTTGAACGCGGCGCGGGGATGCGGGTTGAGAAGCTGGTTGAGAAGAAGGCGGCTGCGCAGTAATAGGTTGTTGCTTCAAATAGAAAAGCCAGCACGTTGTAACTTGTGAACGCGCTGGCTTTTTTTATTATTACGAGAGCGGCTCGAAGGTAATCCCGGACTAACCGCCCCCGGTTACACCATTGGCCTATGAGTGCATATGAAGGCCGAAAGCATGCTTGCGACCGGGCGGGGATTTTATGGATTTTGTGCGCGCTGACAATCCCTAAGGTTACGCGATTTGCGGTTTTAGCTTTGGCCCGTCGTTAAAAAAGCGCGCAGGTGTTCGAGACGTTTCAGCCGCGTCTCATCTTTTTTATCCAGCGCCAGCCACTTGAGCAATTCGTTGCGCTTGGCTGCCGTGAGTTGTTCAAAGGCCGTCTGCGCGGCGGAGTCTGTCGTGAAAATTTCTGCCAGGTCAGCGGGCAGTTCATTTTCGCGCGCAGTTTTATCGAGCCTGAGGCTGACGTGTACGACATCTCCGGTTTCCAGATTGGCAAGCCTGCGAATTTGGCTGTCAACGAAGAGGCGATAGGCTCCGCTGCCGCGCGGCACCAGCACGGCGGATATTTCACGTTCATTCAAAGTAGCGAAGACCGCCAGATAGCCGTCATTCTCGGTGGCTTCGCTGATGGCGACGCTGATGGCGGGCGGAACATCGAGATAGGGGCGCTTGCGCTGTTGGTAAATTTTCGTCGTGAATTGCCAGGCCATATTTTCCTCGTAAGGTTTCCTTTGGGGTTGCCGAATTAACTTTGTTTATCAGGTTCGTAAAAATTATGATGCGGTTGGGAACTTTCCCCAACGCGCGCAGTCTAACAGGCTGTCGTTACAAAAAAGACACACGCAACGACACGGCGCGAATGAAAATTACGCCGCCCTCCCACGCGAGCGGCACTATCAGTACACAGGGCAGGACAGAAAAAGAAAACAATCGGAGCGCGCATGCTGGCTGAAAAAGAAGCATTGCTGATGGCTGGGATCGAAACTTTGGTGGTGGCTGACGCTGCGAGCGGTACGGCTGCGCCTTATGATCTCTGCGAAGCCCGGCTCATCGCGCGCCTCAAAGCCGGTGAGATGGATGCTTTTGACGAACTGGTTGAGCAATTTCAACCGCTGGTTTATGCGCTGAGTTATCGCGTACTCAACGACGCCGAAGACGCGCGCGATGCGACGCAAGAAACGTTTTTGAAAGTCTATCGCCACTTCGCCAACTTTCGCGGCGAGGCGAGTTTGAAAACCTGGGTGTGCCGCGTGGCGATCAATCAGGCACGCAGCAGCGAACGTTGGTGGCGGCGACGCTTTCGCAAAGAGACTTGTTCGTTCGATGCGCCGTTGCGGTTGAACGAAGACGAAGGCCCGACACTGAGTGAAATGTTGGCAAGTAGTGGCGCTTCGCCCGAAGCCGATGCGCTGTCGCACGAACGCGCACGGCAGTTGGAACGCGCGATTACCCAGTTGAAAAAAGACTTTCGCATCGTCGTCATCCTGCGTGATCTCGAAGGGCTTTCTTATGAAGACATCGCTTATGTGACTGAAACCAACGTGGGCACAGTCAAATCGCGCATCGCGCGCGGACGCGAGATGTTGCGTGAACTTTTGCAGTGAAAGACGCAATAACGAATTGATAATACGAATAAGGCTTCGCTGTTGGCCGCGTGGTTGCGGGCGTTTTTCGACGCTCAATGCCGATGGGTCGGTGGAACGTCAGTAACGCGAACCAACGATGGGTCAGCAACACCCGTTTTGGTTCAAATCAACACGCGTCCGCAATCACGCGGCGAACAGCGCAAGC
>JANNUY010000423.1:0-11998 GCA_031414155.1 Acidobacteriota bacterium | reverse complement strand
CGGCAATACACGCTGACGCCGAATTGCCCGACGATCACGGTCAATCCAGCTTCATTGCCGAACGGACAAGTCGGCACGGCTTATCCGAACACAACGGTGAGCGCGAAGGGCGGCACTGCGTCGTACACGTTGTCCGTCACGGCGGGCAGCTTGCCCAACGGCTTGACGCTCACCGGCAACACCATTGGGGGAACGCCCACCAGTACGGTCTCGCGTACGTTCACCATCACGGCGACCGACGCGAACGGATGCACCGGTACGCGCGATTTCACCGTGACGCCGATCTGCAACACCAACCTTGCGATCAACCCGACGACTTTGCCGAACGGACAAGTCGGCACGGCTTATTCGCAAGCGTTGACCCTAACGAACGCAACCGGTGCTGTGACGTTTGCCCTCACGGCAGGCAGCTTGCCCAACGGCTTGACGCTCACCGGCAACACCATTGGGGGAACGCCCACCAGCACGACGCCGCGTCCTCTCACCATCACGGCGACCGATGCGAACGGATGCACGGCGACGGCCAATTTCACCATCACCCCGGCTTGCAACACGAACATTGTTTTGAGTCCGGCGACATTGACGAATCCGACGCGCGGCGTGGCTTATAGCCAAACGCTGTCAGTCACGAATGCGACGGGGGCGGTGACTTATAGCTTGACGGGCAATCTGCCCACCGGCTTGAGCTTGAGCGGCAACACGATCAGCGGTACGACGACGGCGTCAACTGCCAGCACCTTCACCATCACAGCAACGGATGCGAACGGATGCACGGCCTCGCGCCAGTTCACACTGACGCCGGGTTGCGCGACACTCACGATCAACCCAGACACTTTGCCGGGCGCGCAAATCGGTGTGGCCTATAGCGCAACGTTGACGACCACGGGCGGAACTGCGCCATATGGTTACGCGCTCTTCTTCGGACAATTGCCAGCCGGACTAACTTTCAACGGCACGACTGGCGAAATCAGCGGCACGCCAACCAGCACGATTTCGCGCACGTTCACCATCACCGTGACCGACGCAAGTGGCTGTCCCGGTTCGCGCGAATTCACCATCGCGCCGGTTTGCAATTCGCTAACTATCTCGCCCGCGACCTTACCCAACGCGACGGTCGGCGCGGCTTATTCGCAAACGCTCACCGTTTCGGGCGCAACGGGCGCAGTGACGTGGACGATGACGAGCGGCACGTTGCCCAACGGATTGACCTTTGCGAATGGCGTGATTAGCGGTACGCCACTGGCTCCGACGGCAACGCCCGCGAGCCTTCAGTTCCGCGCGACTGACGCGAACAACTGTCAGGCCAACGTCACGCTGACGCTGACGGTGGTTTGCAACAACCTCAACATTACGACTTCGAGTTTGCCTAACCCGACGGCGGGTGCGGCTTACGACCAATCGCTAGTGGCCACGGGCGGCGTGAATCCGCTCACGTGGACACTAGCGAGCGGTTCGTTACCGACGGGCTTAACCTTGTCTTCAACCGTCTCTGGCGCAGGCCGCATCACCGGCACGACGAATGACCTGACGGCGCATACGTTCACGATCAAAGTGACCGATGCCAATGGTTGTATGGGCACGCGCACGTTCACGCTGACGGCGGGCTGTTCGACCATCACGTTGACGACGAACCCAACCACGTTGCCAACCGGCACGGTGGGCGCGGCTTATACCGCGACGACGTTCAGCGCGTCGGGCGGAGCGACGCCTTACACGTTCAGCATCGCGGCGGGTACGTTGCCGACAGGAATGACCTTTACCAACGGCGTGTTGAGCGGTACGCCGACAGCGCCCGCAAGCGGAACGATTACGTTCAAAGTCACAGACAACGGCGGATGCATGGCGACCATTGATTTGCCGCTGGTCATCAACTGCCAAAACATCACGCTTGACCAAGCCGCCGTCGGGCCGTTTGTCGTCGGCACGCCTTATAGCCAGCAACTCACTGCTTCAGTACCGGGAGGGGGCGCGCTCGGCACAACGACATGGAGCGTTTCGGCAGGCACGCTGCCTGCGGGCTTGTCGTTAAACACGACTGGGTTGCTCGCCGGTACGCCGACGAGCAGCGCGAGCGCGACGTTCACGATCAAAGTGACTGACGCCAACGGCTGTATGGGTACGCGGCAATATACTTCCGCGCCGAACTGCCCCACCGTCACAGTGAGCGGCACGCTGCCGAACGGACAAGTCGGCGCGGCCTATTCGCAAACCGTCAACGCGACGGGCGGCACTGCGCCTTACACGTTCTCACTCATCGGTTCATTGCCGACGGGCTTAACGCTGACCGGCAATACGATTGGCGGAACGCCGACCAGCACGGCGGCGGCGACGTTCTCGATTCGCGCGACTGATGCGAACGGCTGTTTCGGCTCAACGCAATTCACCATCACGCCCACTTGCAACACGCTGACGATCACTTCGTCATTGCCAAACGGACAAGTCGGCGCCGCCTATTCGCAACAACTCGCGGTCACGGGCGCAACCGGCACCGTGACGTGGAATGTCGTCGCACCAGACGTATTGCCTGCGGGCTTGACGCTCACGAGCGGTGGGCTGTTGAGCGGTACGCCAACCAGCACCATTTCGCGCACCTTCATCATTCGTGCGGTAGACGCGAACAACTGCCCCACGACTACGCAATTCACCATCACACCGGCTTGCAACACGTTCACGCTGACACCGGCTTCGTTGCCTGCGATCACGGTGGGCGCAGCCTATTCGGTGAGCTTCAACACGAGCGGGGCGACGGGTGCGGTTACGTTTGCCGTCACGGCGGGCACGTTGCCTGCGGGCTTGACGCTGACCGGTGCGACCTTGAGCGGCACGCCGACCAGCAACACCAGCGCGACGTTCACCATCACGGCGACCGACGCGAACGGATGCACTGCGTCTGCGCAATACACGCTCGCGCCGGGTTGCGCGGGACTCAACGTAAATCCGGCTTCGTTGCCGGGCGGCATTGTGGGCGCGCCTTACAACGCGACGATTTCTGCCACAGGCGCAACGGGCGCGGTCACGTTTAGCGTGACCAGCGGCGCACTGCCCGCAGGCATTTTGTTGAATGCGACGACCGGCGCGTTGACGGGTGCGCCGACGGCGGCGAGCAACGCTACGTTCACCATCACGGCGACCGATGCCGCCGGTTGCACGGGCAGCCGCAGCTTCACGGTGCGCACTTGCGGCGTGCTGACAATCACGCCGAACACTTTGCCGAACGCGACGATCAACGCGGTTTATTCGCAACAACTCACTGTGGCAGGCGCGACGGGTGCAGTCACCTGGGCGCTGGTGAACGGTACGCTGCAGAACGGCATGACGTTCACGAACGCAGGCCTGTTGAGCGGCACGCCCATGGCGCTCGTGAGCAACAACCTAGTCGTCACGGCGACCGATTCGTTGGGCTGTATGGCCTCACAAACGCTGACGCTCAACGTCGTCTGCAACACGCTGACGATCAACCAGACTTCGTTGCCTGCGGGCACGATTGGTCAGAATTATTCGCAACAACTCACGGCTTCAGCACCGGGAGGGGGCGGCAGCGGCACGCTCGCGTGGACGGTCTCAGCCGGAGCCTTGCCCGGCGGCCTAACCCTTTCATCAAGTGGATTGTTGAGCGGTACGCCGACGGCGAATGGCAGCTTTAATTTCACCATCAAAGTAACCGATGCCAACGGCTGTATGGGCACGATTGCGCTTTCGATTTCGGTGGGCTGCCCGACCATCACGGTCAATCCGGCGACCTTGCCGAACGCGACGGTAGGCACAGCGTATATCCAAACCGTCAGCGCGACGGGCGGCGCTGCGTCGTATTCATTCGCGGTCACAAGTGGCTCGTTGCCAACGGGCTTGTCGTTAAGCGGCACAACAATTAGCGGCACGCCAACTGCCGCAAGCACATTCAATTTCACCATCGAAGCCACCGACGCGAACGGTTGTAAAAGCACGCGCAGCTTCACCGTCGTGGCGAATTGCCCGACGATCACCGTGACGCCCGCGAGTTTGCCGCAAGCGACCGTAGGCACGGCCTATTCACAACAAGTCAGTGCGACAGGCGCGAGCGGTACGCTCACATGGGCTTTGACGAACGGCACGTTGCCGAATGGCATGACGTTTGTGAACGGCTTGTTGAGCGGCACGCCAACGGCTCCGGGTTCGCCCGCGCTGACGTTCCGCGTGACCGATGCAAACGGCTGTACCGGTACGGCGACGCTGACGCTCAACGTCGTCTGCAACACGATCACAGTGAATCCGCAGACCTTGCCGACGATAACCGTAGGCACAGCTTATTCGACTACGCTCACACAATCGGGCATCACCGGCACGGTGGCTTGGAGCGTCGTGTCAGGCACGTTGCCCGCCTCGCTGTCGCTCAATCCGACGACGGGCGTGATTAGCGGTACGCCAACCAGTTTCACGAGCGCGACTTTCACGATTCGCGCGACCGGGCCGAACGGATGTTTCGGCGAACGGCAATACAACGTGACGCCGGTTTGTCCGACGATCACCGTCACGCCTGCTTCGTTGCCCAGCGGCACGATTGGCGCGCTGTATTCGCAAACGCTTTCTGCCACAGGCGGCGTAGCGCCTTATACCTTCGTTCTCACCAGCGGCACGTTGCCGACGGGCTTGACGTTGACCAATAGTGCAGGAGGGGGCGTCATCAGCGGTACGCCAACGACGCTGGCGAGTGCGACGCCACTGACCATCACCGCGACTGACGCGAACGGATGCACGGCGACGCGCAATCTGACGCTCACCGTGGTTTGCCAGATCATCACGATCAATCCGCTGGTCTTGCCGAGCGGCACGATTGGCGCGGCCTATTCGCAACAGCTCACCACCACCAACGCCACTGGCATAGTGGCGTGGTCGCTCAACACCGGCAGCACGTTGCCGAGCAGCCTGACGCTCTCAAGCGCGGGCTTGTTGAGTGGCACATTGCCGACGACGGCGTTCACGTTCACGGTCAAAGCGACCGACGCCAACGGCTGTATGGCGACGCTCGAATATACGATCACGCCGGGTTGCGCGACGTTGACGCTCAATCCGACCAGTCTGCCGGGCGCGCAAATCGGCGTTGATTACAACCAGACGATTACGGTGACGGGCGGCGCGGCAAATCCGCTGGTATGGACGATTGCGAACGGCACATTGCCGCCTGGCATGTCGCTCAACCGCGACACGGGCGTGCTGAGTGGCCGACCGACGGCGGTTGCCACTGCGAGCTTCACAGTGAAAGTCACCGACGCGAACGGATGCATGGCGACCCGCGAATATTCGCTGATGCCGGGTTGCAATACGTTAACCGTAGGCCCAACGAGCTTGCCGAACGGACAAGTCGGCGCGGCCTATTCGCAACAACTTACCGCGAGCGGCAACAACGGCGCAGTGACTTACAGCGTCTCGACTGGCACGTTACCGGCGGGCTTATCGCTTTCGGCATCAGGCCTGATTTCGGGTACGCCAAGCAGCACGCTGGCGACGGCGTTCACCATCAAAGTGACTGACGCCAACGGCTGTATGGGTACGCGCGATTTCACCGTCACGCCGCTCTGCAACACCAATTTGGCGATCACCCCAGCGACTTTGCCGAACGCGCAAGTCGGCACGGCTTATAACCAACAACTCACGGTCACGGGTGCGACCGGCGCGACGACATGGAGCCTGGTAACGCCGAGCCAATTGACGGCGGGCTTGTCGCTTTCGGCGGCGGGCGTTATCAGTGGCACGCCGATTAGCACGGCTGCGCGCACGTTCACCGTCCGCGTAGTTGATGCGAACGGATGCTCCGCCACGCTTCCCTTCACGTTGACGCCTTTGTGCAATGTGCTGACGATCAATCAAACCATCTTGCCGATTCCGCAAGTCGGCGCGGCTTATAACCAACAACTCACAGTGACAGGCGCAACGGGCGCGGTCTCGTGGAGCCTGCTCTCAGGCGCACTGCCGACGGGCTTGTCGCTCAATGCTTCCGGCCTCATCAACGGCATTGCGACTTCGACCGCGAACACGACGTTCACGGTCAAAGTGACTGACATCAACGGTTGTATGGCGACGCAAGCCTTCACGTTTATGCCGGGTTGCAACGCGCTGACGGTTTCGCCCGCGACGCTGCCTGCGGCGGCGATTGGTGTGCCTTATAACCAAACGCTTTCAGTGACGGGCGCGACCGGCGCAGTCTCGTGGATGATCTCAGCGGGCGGCTTGCCTAACGGCTTGAGCTTGAGTCCGGCGGGCGTGATTGCGGGTACGCCGACTTCAGTCACGACGGCGACGTTCACCGTGCGCGTGGCTGACGCGAACGGATGTTTTGCGACGCGCGAATTTTCACTGATGCCGGGTTGCAATGCGCTCTCGCTCACGACCAGCGTGTTGCCGAACGGACAAGTCGGCGCGGCCTATTCGCAACAACTCACGGTAAGCGGCAACAACGGTGCGGTGACTTTCAGCATTTCGGCGGGCACGCTGCCGACGGGCTTGACGCTTTCGGCCAGCGGCCTGATTAGCGGTACGCCAACCAGCACCACTTCGCGCGCGTTCACCATCAAAGTGACCGATGTCAACGGCTGTATGGGTACGCGCGATTTCACGATTGCGCCGACGTGCAATACGTTGACGATGAACCCGGCTACGTTGCCGAATGGACAAGTCGGCGCAAGCTATTCACAACAAGTCACGGTCACGGGCGCAACCGGCGCGTTGGCTTTCAGCTTAACGGGCGGTGCTTTGCCGAACGGCTTGACGCTCTCGGCGACGGGTCTGATTAGCGGCACACCGACTAGCACGATTGATCGTTCGTTCATCATCCGCGCGATTGACGCCAACGGTTGCGGCGTAACGGCGGCTTTCATCATCACGCCCGCATGCAACACGCTGACGTTGAATCCGGCGACCTTACCCAACGGGCAAGTCGGCACGGCGTATAACCAATCGCTCACCGTCTCTGGCGCGACGGGCAACGTGACGTTCAGCGTGTCTCCAACTCCCGGAGGTGGCGCATTGCCCGCAGGCTTGACGCTCACGCCAGCGGGCGTGTTGAGCGGCATACCGACCAGCACGACTGCGCGCACGTTCACGATTCGCGCGGTGGATGCCAACAACTGCCCCGCGACGCGCGAGTTCACCATCACACCGATTTGCAACGTTTTGACGATTGCGCCGACTTCGTTGCCTGCAGCGAATATCGGCGTGGCTTATAACCAAACGCTCTCGCTGACCAACGCCACCGGCGCAGTCACTTGGACGATCACCGCAGGCGCATTGCCGACGGGCTTGTCATTGAACGCCACGACGGGCGTCATCAGCGGCACTCCCACGGCGACCGCGACGGTGAGTTTCACGGTCAAGGGCACTGACGCCAACGGCTGTATGGCGACCCGCGAATATTCGCTGATGCCGCAATGCAACACGTTCACGGTCAATCCGATTACGTTGCCGACAGCGACGGTGGGCACGGCTTATAACGTGACCTTCACCGCGTCGGGTGCGAACGGCACAGTGACTTGGAGCGTATCGGCAGGAACTTTGCCGACTGGCCTCACCTTGAGTGCGGCAGGCTTGTTGAGCGGTACGCCGACCAGCGTGGCCGCGACGACGTTCACCATCAAAGGCACTGACGCGAACGGCTGTATGGGTACGCGTGAGTTTAGGCTGACGCCGGTTTGCAACATTCTGACGATCAATCCGACGACATTGCCGAACGGACAAGTCGGCGCGGCTTACAACGCGACGCTGACCGCGCCCGGCGCATTGGCTCCGCTGACGTGGACAGTGACGGGCGGCGAATTGCCCGCAGGCATTACGCTCAACGCGACGACTGGTGTGTTGAGCGGTACGCCGACCAGCACGGTTGATCGTTCGTTCACCATCAGACTGACCGACGCCAACGGATGCACCACGACGCGGCCTTTCGCGGTGCGTCCGGTGTGCAACGTGTTGACCATCAATCCGACGACATTGCCGAACGGTTTCGTAGGCGTCGCTTATAACCAAACTCTTTCGGTCGAAGGCGCAACCGGCACGGCGACGTGGGCGGTGAGTGGCGTGGGCACATTGCCCGCAGGCGTTACGCTCAACGCCACGACTGGCGTATTGAGCGGTACGCCAACGACGGCAGGCTCAAGCGTCGTTACGCTCAGAGCAACTGACGCGAACGGTTGCATCGGCTCGCGCGAGTTCACGATTGTTGTCGCGCAAGTGTTCAGCATCGGCAACCGCATATTCAAAGACTTGAACGATGACGGCTTGCTGAATAACGGCGACACCGGCATCAACGGCGTAGTGTTGCGCTTGCTCACCGCAGGCGGAGCGATTGCCAAAAACGCAGCGGGCGTTGACGTGGCTCCGGTCACGACGGCGAACGGCGGTTACTATCGTTTCGATGGCTTGGCGGCGGGCGACTTTATGGTCGAAGTCGTGGCGAGCAACTTCACCGGCACGGGCGCAACGGCAGGAATGCTGGTTGGTTGCACGAGCAGCACGCGCGATGCGGGCGACCCTGACACGGACGTTGACGATAGCGACGACAACGGCGTAGGTACAACGGCGAGCGCGAGCAACGGCATTCGCAGTGCGGTTCTCACGCTCGGCCCGAACGCGGGCAGCGAACCGACTGGCGAAACTGATCGCAGTCCGACCGATCCGGCAGAACCGAACGGCAACACCAACCTGACGATTGATTTCGGCTTCACGACAACGATGAGCCTGGGCAACCTCGTGTGGAAAGACCTGAATAACAACGGTCGCTTCGACACTGGCGAACCCGGCGTTGACGGCGTGAAACTCGATCTTTACTTAGATCGTGACAATAGCGGCGGCTTCTCTTCGGCTGATTCACCCGCCGTGGCAAACACTGTGACGGCGAACGGCGGCTTCTATTCCTTCACGGGATTGACGCCGGGCAAATACGTCGTGAACGTGATTAACCTGAACTTCCGCACGGGCGGCGCGCTGTTAGGTTGTTTCTCTTCGACGGTGACAGCGAGCAATCCCGACAACGACGTAGACAACGACGACAACGGCGCTGACGACAACGACCCGTCAAACAACGGTTCGGCCAGCCGCGTCATTACGCTCACGGGTTTTGGCGAACCGACGACCGACGGCGACGGCAACAACGGCAACGCGACGGTTGATTTCGGTTTCTATGCGCCGGTCAATCTCGGCAACCTCGTGTGGAAAGACCTGAATAACAACGGTCGCAAAGACGCGGGCGAACCCGGCGTTGACTTCGTCATCGTCGAACTCTTGCGCGATGCCGATGGTAACGGCGTGTTGAATGGCAGCGAGCTAACGACAATCATTCAAACGCGCGCTACATTGAATGGCGGCACCTATCAGTTCACCAACCTGACGCCAGGCAATTACGTGGTGCGACTGCCGCAGCAGAATTTCACCGGCGGCGCATTGGCCGGTTGCTTATCGTCCACCACGACGACGGCTAATCCGAACGACAACACCGACAACGACGATAACGGCATTGACAGCAATGCTCCTGCCACGACCGGCATTCTGTCAGGCGTCATCACGTTGACTAGCTTCGGCGAACCGCCTGCGACAGTGGACGGCGACGACACCAACAGCAACGGCACAGTTGATTTCGGTTTCTTCACGCCGGTCACGCTGGGCAACTTGGTTTACAAAGACCTCAACAACAACGGATTCCGCGAGAGCGGCGAGCCGGGCATGAACGGCGTGCGAGTCGAACTCTTCCGCGACGCCAACGGCAACAATCAACTTGACGCGGGTGACGGCGGAGCGATGGCTAACTACACAACAGCGGGCGGCGGCCTTTACAGCTTCCCCAACCTCGCGCCCGGCAATTACTTCGTGCGCATCGCGGCGAGCAATTTCGCTGCGGGTGGCGCGCTGGTTGATTGCGTTTCTTCAACCACGACGAACGCCAACGCCAACAGCAACGTTGACAACGACGACAACGGCATTGATGTGGTTGACCCCGCGACGAGTGGCATTACGTCGGGCGTCATCACTTTGCAAGGCGGAACCGAACCGCCCGCCAACGTGGACGGCGACGACACCAACGGCAATCAAACAGTTGATTTCGGCTTTGTCAGCGCGAATCAATCCATCGGCAATGCCGTGTGGAAAGACGCCAATCGCAACGGACGCCGCGACACCGGCGAGATGGGCATCGGCGGCGTGAAGCTCAACCTTTACTGCGACAACGGCGACCGCGTATTCAACGCGGCAAGCGACGTGCTGGTGAAAATGACCACGACCGGCGCGGCTGGCAGCTATCAATTCACCGGATTGATTACGGCGACGTATTTCGTCCAGATTGACGCGAGCAACTTCGGCGGCTTATCTGAAAGTGGGGGCGCGACGGCGGGCGCGTTGAACGGTTGCATCAGCACCAACGGCACGAACGATCCGAATACTGACACCGACGACGACGACAACGGTTCGGATAGTTACAACCCGGCGACGCAACCGCCGATCTCCGGCGCAATCGTTCTCACCACCAACGGCGAACCGACCAATGACGGCGACGGCGCGAACGGGAACAACACGATTGATTTCGGATTCATCAACTTCCTGAACGTCAACATCGAGGACCCCGCCACTTGCGTAGGCCCCGGCGTCACGTTGCAATTGACCGCGCGGCTCACCAACCCCAGCAACGTCACGCAACGCGACAACGCGGGCAACGAGTTCGAGGCACAACTACCTGCCGAAGTCGTACTCGTACCGAATAGTTGCACGGCTTCTTCCGGTATGTGCAGCTTCGACGGCAATCGCCGTGTCGTGTGGAACGGCGCGCTCGCGCCGAACTCGACGCTCACGCTGAGTTACAAGATTCAACTAGCGAATAACGTGCAGGCGGGCGTGCCTTACTGCATCACTTCGACGGCGAATTTCGATGCTGACAATAACGGCTCGAACGAAACGTCGGCCAGCGTGACGGTGTGCGATGTGGCGACTTGCCCGCAGGTCGGCCCTGGCATTCCCAACGAAGGTTGTTCGGTGTTGATCTTCCCGGTTTACACCTCGAATGCAGCGAATCCGAACCGCGGCAATACGCGCATCAACATCACCAACACGAGTCCGACGATGCCCACGACGATGCACCTGTTCTTTGTGGACGGCGAATCGTGCAGCGTTGCCGACTCTTATGTATGCCTGACCCCGAATCAGACAACGAGCTTCACGATGGCCGATCTTGATCCGGGTACGACGGGATATATGATTGCCGTGGCCGTAGACCCCACGACTGGTTGCCCGACCTATTTCAATCACCTGATCGGCGAATCTTACGTCAAATTCGACAGCGGACATTCCGCCAGTCTCAAGGCGCAATGCGGCAAGGCCTTGCCGGGCGGTGATTTCTCGTGCAGCGGCAATGAACAAACGGCGACGTTGAATTTCGACGACGTGCAATACAGCCGGTTGCCGCGCGTACTGGCGGTTGACAGCATTCCGAGTCCGGCGGACGGCAACGATACGCGGCTTTACCTGACGCGCATCGGCGGCGATCTGGCAGTCGGAGCCGACTCGCTGGGCGGCTTGTTCGGCTTGGTTTTCGACGACGCTGAGAAATCTTACAGCTTCGGCGCCACCGTACCGACCTGCCAGTTGCGCACGCCGCTCAACGGCACTTATCCGCGCACGACGCCGCGCATTGACAGCATCATTCCTTCAGGCCGCAGCGGCTGGATGAAAATCTGGACGCAAGGCGGCGGCGCAATGGTTGGCGCGTCAATCACCCGCAACTCTAATACGGTCTCGCAACCCAGTGCCTTTAACGGCGGACACGACCTGCATGTGTTGCGTTACGCCGAATCGGCCAGCATCACCATTCCGGTCTTCCCTGGTCATTGCCAGTAAAGACCGAAACCGCGAGCATCCCCGCTCGCCGTAAAACAAAACCGCGCCACTTTCTTTTTTCCGAAAGAAAGCGGCGCGGTTTTGTTTTTGTATCTGGTGAAAGATTTTTGGGTACTGGTAAAGCCGGGGGAGTTCAGCCACGAATTGACACGAA
>JANNUY010000422.1:0-3092 GCA_031414155.1 Acidobacteriota bacterium | reverse complement strand
ATCGGGAATCGTGAAATACAAAATTCCGTTGACCAACAGCGGCGTAGACTTGATGGTCGGATCGCCTACGCCACGTTGCGGGCCGATGCCTCTGATGCGGTACATCCAGTCAATCTTCAGCGAATCAATGTTGGTGGCATTGATCTGGTTGAGTTCGCTAAAGCGTCGTCCCGAATAATCGCCGTTATAGATCGGCCACGAGCCTGGCAGCGGCTGGAAAGCCTTGATCGAGTTCGGATCAAGCCCTTGCGCGTTAAGCGTGGTGGCGATGAAAGCAAGCGTCAAAATCAGTTTCAATGTTTTCATTTTCTCTTTGCCTGTTACTTAAAAGCCACCAGATAAGCAGCCAGATTGTTGATGTCAGCATCGCTGTATTTGGGCAATAACGCTCGATGGCCGGTGAGCTTGTCTTCGATTTCGATCTTGACCGCTTGACGTTGGAAGTAATGGTAATTGCCCTGCGCATCAGTCAGCGAAAGTTCAAAATCGTTGTTGGTCTTGACGCGGCCTTCAATAACTTTGCCATCCGCCGTAGTCACTTTCGCTTTCGCAGGGCCTTGCGCCGCAGGCCACAAGAAACGATTTTTCAACGTAGCAATTTGCGGGAACTTCGTGCCGATTTTGGCGAGATCGCCCGTCGTTGAATGGCAGCTTGTGCAATTTGCCTGAAAGAACGCTTCACCTTTTTTCGCATCGCCGGTGATCTGATTGCGCAGGCCCCCATACGTCGAACCATAGGTGCCGCGATTAGCCGCGAGTTCGATTTGCAATTGCAACCACTGCGAGAGGTTCAGCACATCGTCTTTTGAGAGTTGCGGGAAAGCGGGCATCCCCGGTCGGCCTTCTTTGAGCACGGGAATCATGTTTTCGCCTTTGTAATCAGAGACCACCATCGGCATGCGTGTCAGTCCCGGAGCCTGCGCGCCGCGCGCGTCTTTGCCGTGACAGCCTGAACAGTTTTGCAAATAAAGCGGCTCACCTTTTTTGGCGAGTTCAGGATTCGGTGCAGGGCCGAGTCCGAGAAATTCGCGGATATTGCGACGGCCTCCGCCACCTCCGCCGGGTTCCTGTGCGTTGGGTTGTGTGAACGTCGCCGCCCAAGCGATTACGCCAAAAAACAACAGCAATGCAAAACGTATGTGTGTTCGAATGAGCATTTGAATCTCCGTTTACCGCCGCATGTAGTACCGGCTTGAGCCGGAAGCATCTGGGTTTAGCCCATTGCTCGCCCCCAGACACTTCCGGCTGAAGCCGGTACTACATGCATTTTTATAATCCAGGGCGTGGCGGTTTCACTGGTTCCCACGCCGATACGCCCGTGCGTTTAACCGGTCGCCGAAACAACTTGTTACCTTGCGTGACGTAAAGCCAATTGCGTTCAGTACCACCAAACGCGATGTGCCCAATTGGCGTCGCACCGGCTTCAGGCTTGTTAAGCAATTGAGCGCAACGGCCAATCTGTTCGCACACCTGAATGCCCAACGCGCTCGTCGCGTAAAGATGTCCGATGGAATCTGTGGTCAAACCCGCGACGCCGCTTTGCGGTGAGAGTTCAGGCATCTCCAGGCGATGAAATGGTTCGCCGTTGACAAGCGAGCCATCAGGCGCGATTTGATAATTCCACGTGAACTTGGCGTGTCCGTCCGCGATGTTGAGCAATGCCTGATCGGGCGAAAGCATAAGCGCAGATGGCTGCAACATGTTTTCGCAATTGCTCACGACGCGCACTTTGCCGCTGACATCAAGCAAATTGACGGTCTTGCTCGCCGCACTTAAAAAATAGATCGCGCCTTTGGCGGTGAGCGCGAGGTCGTTGGCGGTGACGTTATTGGCTACAATTTTTTCATCGCCACTCGCACCGTAACTCACAATGCGTTTGCGCGTGAGTTGTGACGCATACAGGCGGCCATCCGCGCCGGTACGCAAGGCCGATGCGCCCGCCGTGTTGTCTTTGAACAGCGTCGCTTTGCCGCTCGCGTCTGATTTGTAAATGCGATTACTCGCCGGGTCGGCGAAATAAACATTGCCTTCTTTGTCTGAAGCAGGGCTGGTAACAGATTGATAAGTTTCGCCAACCTGCTGCCACGGCTTGTCGAGCGAGACAATGGAATAAACAGCGCCACGCGCTCCGCCGGGCGGAGCTTGCGGACGCGGCGCATTCGGGTTCGCGTTCGCGTTCGCTGCTTGAGGCGGTCGAGGGAAATTCGGCGCGGGCGGTTCTTTCACTTCGATGGGTTTGGGATATTCGCGCCACAGCCAGCGCAAGGCTTCGGGCATGATCGCTGCGCCGTGACGCAGGTTGTGGCCTTCTTCGCCGACGACGAGCTTTACGTCATAGCCCATAAACTCAAACGCGCTCGCCATACTTTCGTTTTGCTGAATCCACTTGCCCGCGTAACTGTTCAAATCGTTTTTGCCGTCTTGCATGAAAATGCGAATCGGCCTTGGTTCGCTGCGGCGAATGCGCGCGGGCAGCGAGTCTGCGCCGCGAAAGTTCACGAAGCTGCCGATAAAAGTAAGTACGCGGCGAAACTGATCGGGACGATGCCACGCCGCCATCAACGCGCCCGTCGCGCTGGTGCTGATGCCCGCAATCGCGCGGTCGTTCGGGTCTTTCGATAAATTGTATTGCTTGCCGACTTCCGTCAGCAGTTCGTCAACCACGAAGCGCGAGAAACGATCATCAAGCGAATCGTATTCGTTGATGCGATTGAAACGATTCATCTGCGTTGCTTCGTCAGCAACGGGCAGCACGCCGGGGTCAATGAATATGCCGATGAGCGGCGGCATTTCGCCTTTGGCGATGAGGTTGTCAAAGACGATATGAACGCTCGTGCTGTCGTTGATGAAGCCGCTGCCGTCGAGATAAATCATCAACGGCGTAGCCTTGTTCGCATCGTATTTCGCAGGCACATAAATCGAATAGTCGTGCGGTACACCGGGATAAATCTTGCCAGGCGCGAGTTTGTGTTTGGTGAGCGTACCCTTCGGCACGCCGTCTTGCGGTTGCGAGTCGGGGCCGAGCGGATAACTGACTTGCGCTTGCACATTGATGACGGCAAGCAGTAATGCGAGCAGAAGTTTTTTCATGA
>JANNUY010000421.1:0-5236 GCA_031414155.1 Acidobacteriota bacterium | reverse complement strand
CGAAAACGTTTGCGAGAACGAAGTGCCCGTCGTCATCGAACCCAGCGCCGCCGGATTCACTGTGATCGTCTGGCAATTGATCGTGATGGCAATCGTGACTTCACCGAAACAGCCGTTCGCGTCAGTCGCTCTAAACGTAATGCCCGGCGCGGGCGTCGCGGTCGGAGCCGTCGGCGTACCGCCAATCACGCCGTTCACAAACGTCATCCCGGCGGGCAATGCGCCGTTCGTGATGCTCCACGTAATCGTGCCCGTGCCGCCCGTCGCTGTGACGGTTTGGTTATAGGCCGTGCCCACCGAGCCGTTAGGCAACGTGGCCGGATTCACCGTGATGATCGGGCAGACCGGCGTGACGGATGCCGTTGCGGTATCAGGGCGATTGATGCCTGGGTCTTGCGTAGCGTTGAGCGGCAATGATTCGCTGGCCGTATTGGTGATCGTGCCGGTTGCCGCCGCACTAATGACGGCATTGATCGTGAAAGTCGCCGTGCCGCCGTTCAACAAGCTAAGTGCTGCTGCGCTGATGTTGCCCGTGCCTGGGATAGGGCAGCTTGAACCGACCGAAGCGTTGCAGTTCCAGTTGCCGAACGTGACGTTCGTGGGAGCGTTGTCGGTGAAACTGACGCCGGTTAAATCAGACGGTCCGTGATTGGTGACGACCACGGTGTAAACCACGTTGGTTGCCGTGCCTAACGAATAGGTCGTCGGCAATACGCTTTTGGTGACCGACAGATCAGCGACAATGGTTTGAAACGCTGCGTCGAAGCTGTGGTTGTTATAGCCGACCGGCCCGGTCGTGTTTTGCGTCGCGCCCGCCGCGTCAACATATTGCACGCGAATTTCGGGGAAGTTGCCGCCTGTGATGGCGTTCAGGTTGCCGCTCGCCGCGTCAGTGTCGCGGATGTCGCCTGCCGCGCCGAAAGCCGCATTGCCCGTGCCGACTAATTGTTTGCCGAACAGCGCGCCGCCACTGGCGTAATTCGCTGCGTTATCAAAGCGAATGACATAGGCCGTCAACGGACGAATGCCGGTGCTGCTGTCGTTGACTTGCCCGATAGCATCAGTCGTCGTGGGGTCGTTCGTGCCTGGTGTAGACGTGAAACGATAGTTGCCGTTAGTGTCGGTCACTGCCGTGCCGACCACGGTCGTGCCGCGATAAAGCCGCACGGTTACATTGGCGATACCCATTTCCCCGGGGTCTTGCACACTGTCGCCATCGGCATCCATCCACACGCGGTTGCCGAGTTCGAGGCGTGGGGCTTCGGTCAGGGCTTCGATGTCGCCTAGTCCGTTGGCCTTGCCCAGCGTAGCCAACGTAGATGGTGGCGCAGTGCCGTAATCGCCTGACTCATAAATGGTATAACCACCGGTCGTCGGCCTTGCCGTCGTGGGTTCTGCCGTGATGCCTTGCCGGGTGCCCGTCGCATTTTCCAGCCGCAGGTAGCCTCCGCTGTAATCATCAAACGGATCCATGGCGGTGGTCATGATCATCGAACGTCCCGCGAGTTGTAACAATCCGCCTTGCGCGGTTTCCCAGTGAAACGCGCCACCACTTGTGCCGGTATTCCACGTCCCACTGAGTCCCCAAATATCCCAGTTGTAATGCTCTGGGCTTGTGCCGCCGCCCGGCCCCGAATTCGTCAGACCGCCTGACGTTCCGCACCCGGTCGCTCCCTCAATGGCAAAGGCGCTGCCGGTCCAACAAACACGCAACAAATCACCTGCCGATACGCCCCAGGTGTTGCTTGTGTCTGAGGTGCGAAAGCGGCGCGCTGAACCCGTTTGATCGCCGAAGCGGTCACGGAAGCCGAGAATCATGTTGTTGTTATCAAACTCGATGTCGGTCAGCATCGGTTGCGGGTAAGCGATTTCAACTGTGCTAGCGACCATATAGGTGATGGCCGCAGGATCATTTGACCATGCGCGCCAGGTTGAAGCCCGACCCGCTTGGGCAGGGTCATTGCCCTGAAAAGTTTGCCGCGTGAAATTGATGGGAACCGTTAGTTCCAGCGTGAAACTTTCGGTCGGATTGGTCGTCGGATTCGGATCGAATGAATGGATATAGGCATTCGTGCCATTTTGGTCTACTGAGCCGACCCACACTTTGTTGCGATGCCAGGCCAGCGCGAAAGGCCGATGGCGCGCGGCTCCCGTGGCATCCGGCGCATTCCACGAATCAATCAGCGTCGTGCTACCAGGTGTGCCGCTGCTCACGTCGAGCGCATAGATTTTGCGGTCGAACAAGTTCACTGCATACAGCGTTCGTTGATCGCCTGACAAATCCAAATCACCGAAGGCGCGCTTGCCTACGCCGTCATAACTCGTATTGCCTGTTCCCAAGTCATAAACGGTGCCACCCGAAGCCGTAAAATCATGCGGGTCGCTCCCGGCGGAATTCGTCGTGCTGAGAATCGTGTCGAGGTCAATTGCGCCTTGCAGCGTACCGGCGCGGTTGAATACATAAATTGCATCTGGCCCATTGGGGCCGTAACCGGAATATCGCTTTTGATAAGCGCCGACATACATTCGGTCGCGCCAGCCTTGCCACGCTACGCCATAAGTCGCACCGATGGTCTGAGCCTGTGCGAGCATGGCGCCTTGAAAGGCCGCCGTCATGGTCGTGCCGGTGAAATCGTGTCCAGTGGCGTTGTAAGGCACACTCACCAACGCAGGATCAGCCGAACCCGTCGCCACGCCCTCGGTAAAGCATGTTGTTACCGTGAGTGGGTTAGCCTCAATTGCCAACTTCACTGGATTGATTAACGCTAAATTGACGTTGCTGGCGGGAGCCGCCGCGACGAATTGCACGGTCGAGTTGGAATTCGTTCCAATCGCTCCGCTTTGCAAGTAGCTTAAGCTCGTGGGCAGGGTGAATTCCACGCGGTAAGGCCCCGTGCCTGCGTCATTCGTGGCAATCGTGTAATTGCCTGAGCTATCGGTGAGTGTAACGCCGGTGGGTGTTACGTTCGTGCCAGCAGCGTTAAAGGTGCGAACCTCAACGCCTTGCACGCCCGGCTCATTCGCGCCGTCGTCCGTACCGTCAGCGTCGTAATCCAAAAAGACATTACCCGTGATGTTCCCTGCCAACACTGCCGAAGCCCAACCTAGCTTCGTCGCCATAAAATTGGCGCTGTTGGCCAATGAACTGCGCAGCTTCATGCCGAGCGGTACGTCTATGCCTGCCGCTTGTGAGTTACTGCCGCCGCGCGCCATCCACGCGAATAACAACAAGGTCGCCAAACCGGTGATTAAGCCGATGCGAATAATTTCTCGATTGAGTTTCTTTTTATTCGCCGAGTTCGTTGTGTCGTGTGTGTTTTTCATAGGGGTGGGGTTGAATTTACGTTGCAAGGGAGTCATCGCCTGACATTTATCTGGTCGCTGGTTACGTTATGAGTTAGGCGCAAGTAACTTGTTTTCGGGCAAAGCTACGCCTAACTCAACGATGTGATCGTTGAGCAACAAAGAACGAGTAACTAAAAATGGAAAGTCGTATGCTGAAAGCTATTCACGCGTACACGCGGCAAATTGCGTAGGGAAGGTTAAAGCCTCCCTTACAGCTTGCGCGCGCAGCGCAATCGTTTTCGTTTTCAGCTATACGTCGTAAGAGTTTCCGAATAACAGGCGGGATGAGTTATTCGGTCAATCGCGCAGAAAAGAGCAGTTCACCGGTCGCTGAAGCACGATCTATTTCGTAGGAGATCGCAAGTTGACCGTGAGTCACTAATATCGCTGCAATTTCCCACGCCCTCTGAGCTATTCGCAGGGAAGGTAGAGCATGGTAATAGTTGCAGGCAGGCACAGAAATCGCTGAAAGAGCAGCGGGGGATTTTATATGATGTGGGGATGGGAAGCCCTAAGTTGAGTTACTTAGGAAGAGGAGAGAAAGATACTTCTCAAATGCGAGGCGGATATTAAGGATGACTCTGAATTTGGTCAAGAAAATAATACATAGTGCGGGGAAATCTCCTACAAATGGCGGGAAAAAATACCTAATCTCATCGCTTGCTCGTGGCGCTTACCGCGGCGTTCTTGCGCCGCCTATGAGTGACGGCTAGAATCGCACTTCCTTTTCCGCAAGCATCCCGCAGGCATTATGACTAAACCCTTGACCCCGCTTTCCGTAGAGCTTTCTGACCAGTTGCGCGACCGCTTGCGCCGCCTGCTCGTCCGGGTGGATGAGTTGCGTGCGCTTGCCCAGCAACCCGGCGCGTGGGTTCCCCCGGTAGACCTTTATGAAGCCGAGGATGCCATTCTCGTCCGCGTAGAGTTGCCCGGCGTCGCGGCGTCGCATTTGCGTGTCACGTTGCGCGACAGCTTGCTGAAACTCGAAGGCCGCAAAGAGGCTGAAACTCCAAACGTAGATGAAGTCTGCGAACCGGATCGTCCCGTGCGCTTTCTTTGTCTCGAACGCGAATACGGAACGTTCTCACTGACCCTTGCCATTCAATGGCAAGTAGACATTGACCGCATCACCGCGCAACTCATCGCAGGCGTACTCAACATTCGCCTGCCCAAAGTCGCCACCAGCGGACGCGAGATTGTTATTCCAATTCAAGAGTAGCGGCTAGTGGTTAGTGGCTGGTGGCTAGTTGTTGAGACAGCCACTCCCCACTAATCACTAGCCACTAGCCACTAAAAATGAACAACCACGAACCCGAAGAAAAAATTTCCCTGATTGATAACGGCGACGAGCAGTTAAAAATCCCTGAAGCCCTGCCGGTGTTGCCGTTGCGCGACATCGTGATTTTTCCGTTTATGATCGTGCCGCTCTTTGTCAGCCGCGAGCGTTCGATTCGCGCCGTAGATCAGGCGCTCACCGAAAACCGCATGATTATGCTGGCCGCGCAAAAAGATGTTAATAAAGAAGAACCCGGCGGCGGCGATCTTTATGGCACGGGCACGGTGGCAATCATTATGCGCATGCTCAAATTGCCCGACGGGCGCATTCGCATTCTCGTACAAGGCATTTCGCGCGCGCGCATCAATTATCTTGAAGACTCGCCCGAATTTCTCAAGGCGCACATAGAAACGCTCACCGAAGAGCCCGCGCCCGAAGGCCTCGAACTCGAAGCCCTCACGCGCAACGTGCGGTCTTCGGTTGAGAAAGCCGTCACGCTGGGCAAAAACATTTCGCCTGAAGTGATGACGATCATTTCCACGGTTGAAGACCCCGCGCGCCTCGCCGACCTCGCCGTCTCGAATCTCGAACTCAAAGTCGAAGACGCCCAAAGCG
>JANNUY010000420.1:0-7096 GCA_031414155.1 Acidobacteriota bacterium | reverse complement strand
TAGCTGGCGACACCATTGCGCCAAATCGCCGCCGGGCATGTATTCGAGTACGAGATAATGAAAGGGCACGCCGCGCAAAAGCAATTTGAAACGCTCGTCAGCAAAACGCCGAGCAACGCGCACTACCAACTCGGACTCGGCGCGGCGTTGGCCGAAGCGGGCAAACCCGCTGAAGCTCTGAAACCCTTGCAGGAAGCGGTGCGGCTCGACGCGAAATTGTCGGAAGGTTACGTAAGACTGGCGATGGCTTATTCCGCGTTAAAAGATCAGAAGAATGCAGATGATGCGCTGCGGCGAGCTGCTGCGTTAACACAGTGAAGTTCTTAATTCCACACTCTGCACTCCGCATTCCGCACTCACGTTATGCCTGAACTGAAGCTGGAAAATAGTTTGGTGGATGATCGTTACGCGGTGCGTGAACGGCTCACTTGGGGTAGTTACGCCGAAATTTGGATTGCGCGCGATCAGCAAACTACGCGCGAAGTCGTCCTCAAAACGCTCAACACCAGCTTGCAGGGTACGCCTGACCCCGACCTCGAGCGCACGCTCGTCGAGAACTTTCAAAACGAAGCCATCGCTCTCGATCAAGTGCGGCATCCGCATGTCATCCTGCGTTTGGGACACGGTACGGCAGCGGATTTGCGCGGCGTGCCCTTTCATTATCTCGTACTCGAATACATGCCCGGCGGCGATTTGGCGCAATGGTGTCGCCAGCTACCGAACAATCGCTTGTCGCTCGAACGCGCGCTGTCATACCTCCAGCAGGCTTGCGAAGCCCTCGCTTTCGCCCATCAGCAAGGCATCATTCACCGCGATCTCAAGCCGAATAATTTTTTGCTGAGTGCCGATCATCAAACGCTCAAGATCGCAGACTTCGGCGTAGCCAAACTCAAAGCCGGAGACGCTTCAGAAATCACGCGCGTCGGAACCAATGCTTACGCGCCGCCCGAACATCATCCAGACAAGAAGGCTGATGAGAAGGGAAAGATTACGCGCGTAGAGCGTCTCACCGCCGCCGCTGATATTTATTCGCTGGCGAAAACTGTTTACACGCTGTTGTGCGGACGCACGCCGAGCGCCTTTGTTTGCCAGCCCGTAACGGCGTTGGCTGACGAACTCAAAAATGAATTGTGGGCTGCGCCGTTGTTGAAAGTGTTGGAACGCGCTACGGCAACTGATGCGTCAGTGCGGCACGCTTCGATCATCGAATTCTGGAGCGACCTCGCTAGCGTCGCTGCGTTGGGCAACACGGCGACCGATGAAGAAACGCAAGTGCGTCCGCGCTTGAATGTAGACGCTTTCAATGTGCCTACGCGACCTGACATGCCTGCGTTCAATCCGACGTTGGCGAGTTCCGGCGCAGTGGCGGTGGCAGCGACTGCGACGCTTGAAGCCGCGCCGCCAGTGGTTGCGGCTGCGCCCAAAACCAACGGACATCACACGCCCGTGAAAGATTTCGGTGGACGCAAGTTCACCGTAGACTTGCCGCACGCCGCACCTGTCGCACAAGTTGCCGCTGTTGCCGCCGCACCGCCTGCGCCCAAACCCGTCGCCGCAGCGAAACCGCTTGTCGTACCTATCGCCGCTTGGCGCAAAGCCGTTACGCCGAATGTGCGTCGCCGTTTGTTCCCCGTGCTGTTGGCTGCTGCGTTATTAGGCGTCATCGTCACGGTCTATCAGCAAGTTCGTCGCAACGGCGTACCCGTCGCGTTCGGCCAGCCGGGGCAAGTTGAAGTGCTGCGCGAAAAGCTCAACGTGCGCGTAGGGCCCAGCCAACAGACGATGGTGCTGGGCGTGATTGCGCGCGATTCGCGCCATCGCGTGATCGAAGGCGACGAGCAAGGCTGGCTGCGCATCGAAGTCAGCCAATGGGACGAATCAGAACAACATCAAAGCGAACGCCAAGGGTGGATTTATTTGCCGGGCAATGCGAAAGTGACAACACGTCGTTGGCAGTAAGATGCACAACCAAAATGAAGCGGCAGACAAGAAAAAATGGACAGGAAAGAATCTGTGCCAACAAGTTTTTCCTGCTTGGTTTTTCCTGTCTGTTTTAACTCCCCGAAATTTTGAAACGATATGCCGATAGGTAATTTACTCAACGATTTTCGCAAGTGGCTTGATGGCGAAGAGGCTGCGACCTTCAAGACTGAAGAACAGCAGCCCAAGCCGCGTCGCGCGCTGGAAGAGTTTTTGGTATCCATCGCGCGCGAAATCGAAACCGTAATGCAGCGCGAGATGTTCACGCCACCGGGCGGGCCGACTTATATCCCGCGCGAATACCTCGTTTTTCTGAGCCGCGAAGACGACACCGAATGGCAGGGCGACAAGCGCGAAGGCTTGCAACGCGGCCTCTTTCACGTGCTGTCAGAACGCGCGCAGGAGTTAGTCGGCAAGCAGGACTTGCAAACCAAAACGTTCGCCGTTGAGTTGCGCGTAGACGGCACGCTCGAAAAAGGGAAGTTTCGCGTACAGCCCGTGTGGGACAGTTCCGCGCCCAAGACCGAAGTCAAACCGCGCCGTAAACTCGAACCGGTTGCCGAGCAGCCGGTCAACTCGTTGCCTACGGTGGTTGATGAAGAAGCCGCCGAAGCCACGATTGTGCGTCCGCGCAATGCGCTGTTCGCGGTGGAATACGCGCTGAACGGTGTGACTGAAACCGCAAAGTTCTTCCAATCTGCGATTTCTATCGGACGTGGCTCAAAAGATTTTCCGGTGGACTTACGCCTCAAAAACGATCTCGAAATTAGTCGCAGGCAGGCGACGCTGACGCGCGATGCTGAGGGCCACTTCACGCTGCTGTGCGAAGGCCGCAACCCCGTTGAGGTCGAAGGTAGTGAGATATTGCAAGGCGCGAGTGCGCCAGTCGTTCCCGGTCAGGCGTTCAAGATCGGGACTTATGAATTGAAGATCGCCTAACAAGCAATGACAGGCAAAGCCAACGTAGCTTTGCTGCCCCGCCCTTTATAGGTGACAGCTTGCCGATCCCGTTTCACACAAAACCTGTAGGGCAGGTTAGTAACCTGCCCTACAGCCAATGAGGAGAATCCAGCGATGCCGTCTATTCGTAACTTTTGGATCAGCTTCGTTTTGCTGATTGCGTTGTTCGTTCCCACGGTTTCGGCGCAAGCCATTGTCGAAGCGCCGAAAGACAAAACCGTACAAGCCGCGCCGCCCGTGAAGCTCAGCGAGTTTGGCGCATTGAGCGCGCGACTGTCAGAACGCGCGGGATATTTCGGCTCTGACAATCTGGTCTCGAACGAACTCTCTTATTTGCATCCGCTGGCCAAGCTCAAAGAGATGAACGTGTCGGGTGGTGTTTATATCGGCGTCGGCCCCGATCAGAATTACAGCTATATCGCGCAGATCAAACCGAAGCTCGTGTTGCAGGTAGACATTCGCCGCGACGCGCAATTGCAGCATTTGCTTTACAAGGCGCTGTTTATGATGGCGAGTAGCCGCACTGAGTATCTCTCTTATCTGTTCGCGCGCCCGCTGCCCAAAGATCACAAGAAGTGGGCGGATAAAACCATCCGCGATTTGGTTGAATACTTCGACCGCACGCCGCAAGACCCCAAGCTCGTAGAAAAACTCAAAGCCGACGTGCTGAAAAAATTGCAATCCTTTGGCATGGATTTGCAGCCGCGCGAACTCGAAACCATCGCCGAAATCCATCACGCCTTTTATGAAGATTGCCTCGAAGTGCGTTACACGATTCGTGATCGCAATACCGGGCGCTTCTTTCCAGCCTTTCGTGAATTGCTGTTGGAAAAAGATTTGGATGGCAACTATCGCAACTATCTGGCGAACGAGGCTGATTGGCAGGTGCTCAAACAATTGCACGATCAAAACAAAATCGTGCCCGTCACGGCTGACCTTTCCGGCGTCAAAGCGATTAGGGAAATCGGCGCTTATCTGAAAGAGATTAATGAAAAGGTCTGCGCGTTTTACGTCTCGAACGTAGAGTTTTATCTGTGGCGTTACAACACCTTCGACAAATGGGTAGATAACCTCAAGGCGCTGCCGATTGACTCGAAAAGCGTCATCATTCGTAGCTATTTCAACTACGCTTATTACACCAACCCGCATCCGCAAACGATTGATAACTCGTTCAGCGTGCAATTGCTGCAAACCATCGAGAGCTTGATTCAGGATCAGGCCGAACGCGGCTATGACTCTTATTACGAAATGGCGACGCGGCGCAGCATCGAGCTACAGCATCGCCAGCCGTAAAAGCCTTAAAAAGTATTTTTGCTCAACCCCTTGACAGAAAGTGCTGTGTGCATAGAATCGCGGTTCGCTTTAACGCGGGGTGGAGCAGCCTGGTAGCTCGTTGGGCTCATAACCCAAAGGTCGTAGGTTCAAATCCTACCCCCGCAACCAATCTTATCAGGAACTTACGGGCAACCTTCGGGTTGCCCGTTTGTCGCTTTTCCGTTATCAATTCCGTTATCGCCATTCTCTAACTCAGCTTTCCGCTTGTTCGTTCCCGCGTTTTATCTGTCGTACTTGGTTTTAATTTTCATTTCTTGGGCTTCGCTTTCTTCGTTCCGGCCTTTGCCGCCTTCACCGTTCGCTTGCGCTTCGGCTCGACTGGTTCAGCTTCGGTCACTGGCGTCTCTGCCGTTGTGATGACCTCTGCCGCGCCTGATGCCTTCGCTTCATCCTTTGGCTTCGGCGGCCTGCCGGGCTTTCGATCAATCGCCTTGAACGTAATCAAGTCAGCTTCACGAATCAGCCGCGCTCTGCCGAACTTCTGAGAAGGCAGCTTACCGACTAACACAAGTCGGCTGACACTTTCCCTGCTCAAATCAAGAAACGCCGCCGCTTCAACAGTGTCTAAAAGTTTTTCTTCCATACTTAAAGCCTATCAACGAAAAAATAAACCGTCAAGGCATATTTACGCTTGACGTAATTAGACCTTGACGGTATAGTATCGCTTGTCGGTCAGCAATTGCGCTGATGGCAATTCACTGCCGGAGCGAAGCAAATGGAATACGCGAACAGAATGCACAAGGTTGAACGAACGGCACAGATGGCAGCGGCGGTCGCACGCTGTAAGGCGAATCATCCGAAGGTCAAACGGCTGGCGGTCAATCGTGTTCAGGTGATGAACGGCAAAGGCAAGTGCTACGTCGTGACGTTCGCGCAACCGTGCGCCGATATGCTGTTGGCGGAATGCAATTGCGCGGCGGGTCTGACTGGCAAGGTTTGTTATCACATCGCAGCGGCATTGGCTTGCCCATCGGTGATGCCGTCCGCGCTGTTGCCTTCGACGATGGAAAGCCGACAGGCCGAACGCGAGCGCGCCGTGCTGGTCAAGCCTTCGCAGTATTTGAAGGCCACGAAATATGGCGCGTTCGACATTTGAACCACTCACGCAACGAAGCCGCGCGGCAATAGTGAGTGCGCCGCGCCGGTTTCGATCATCAACCACGCTTAGGAGAATTAACGAAATGACTACCACTGAAAACGCAGAGCAAGTTGCAATGCCTGACCTTACCGAACCTGTCTCAATTCGCGCGCCCCGTGTTACCTGTGAGGCGCACGCTGGACAAACCCTTTATGGCTTTGAAGTGATTGACGCCAACCGCGCCGATGCAATTTTGCACAAAGGCCGTTTCTTGTTCGGCATCGTCACAGACCGTGGCGGTAAATACCTGCTGTTGACTCAGCGCAACGATACGTGGCGTGTGCCGCGCACTGAATGCCGCGCCGTGGCGTTCAATCTATTGCCCGAATACCGCGCGACGCTCGAACAAGATGTTTACCCATTCGCTAATAACGACATTGAAAACGCAACGGGCCTGGAAAGTGCGGAAACACTCGCCAAGCCCTGAACAATAACCACACGCCGAAGCGGTAGGCCATTGCCCTGCAAAGCAATCGTACCGCTTCGGCCTTCTCTTTTGAAAGGCGGTAACAATATGAACTCATACAGCGACTTCAAAGACACACAAGCTAATTTTGAAGCCGATGCCGACACCAAACACGAAAAGCCCGGTGCGTTTCTCTACTGGCTTTTCCTGTTGGTTGGCGTCGCTATCTCTGCCGGTGCAAGCTACTTCATCGGTCACAAGGGCTTCGTCGGCAATCCCTTTTACGAACGTTTCATTGGCACGGGTAACGCGGCCTTGCTGGTCGTTTTCGTGCTTGATGGCACTTTCCTTGCGCTCGTTTGGGGCATGGGGAGCTTTCTCAAGACGACGGAGCAACGCTCGTTAGCTGGCAAGGCGTTGGTCATTATCAAGGCAGTTCTCTGCGCGAACATCTTCGCCGCGTTCTTACTCATTCAAGGTGCGGCGGTGTTGCCCATCGTCAACAACTATGTCGTCTACGGTTCGCCGTTGGTAATCGGCGCAACCATCTGGCTTTGGAGTTCCCTGTATTCGCGCCGTCGTCAGGGCGTGATGATGGCAACCGCGCTCGATACCCAGGCACGCAAGGCTGACTTATGGCGCGCTCAGTTCCTTGCCGACGAAAACAGAAACAAGCAAGCGTACAATCTGGCGCAAACTTCTGCGGCAATGACTGCGCTTCGCAACGAAGCCGCCAAGCGTAAGGCGATTGCCGACGTAGCAAAAGAGTTTGACTTGACGCTTCAGGAAGCCGCGCGCTTGTACGATCAAGCTGAGAGCCAGCGCGAAGCCGCGAAAGCCACCGCCGCGCCGGTCGCACCATCCCCGGCGGCACAATCAAAACCCTCTGTCGTGTGGCGTGGTCATCAGAAAGTCGGCAACGGTTACGATTGGCCGGAGCAAGACGCGGGAAAAGTCTAGCGCCGAAAACTGAGGCGGCATTCCCACTCACTTTTTCGGCGCACGATCAAGACGAAGAAATCACGGTTGCCGATGTCGCACGATTGCCACGCCACACCGCGTTTACACCGCATAATCCTGCGGATGATGTTGCGGATGATGACGAACGCGGCGGTAGCGGGGTGCCGGAATTGCCTTGCGTCCAATGGGAACGACGCACCGATAGACCAGCCATCAGCGCGTGGCACGCACCACAGGGAAACAACGCGCCACGCAACAGCAAAACCTACTTGGGATATGTCGGCAGGAAGTTGCTGGCTGAATGGTTAGCGATGCCG
>JANNUY010000419.1:0-7885 GCA_031414155.1 Acidobacteriota bacterium | reverse complement strand
GTCTAGTTCGCGAATCAGTTTGAGTTCGTTGAGTACGATTTCAGGCGTCGTGCCGAGCTTGCGCGCCATGTCAGGTAGTTTGTGGTTTTGCAACTCGTGAAAGTGTTCGCGGATCATTCGGCAAGCCAGCCGGTCGCCATGACCGCGCGCTTCGAGTTGCAACAATAGGCATTCGCGCAAGTCGCGCGCCGCTACGCCCGTGGGATCGAACTGCTGAACGATGGCCAGCGCCTTCTGCATTTCTTCCGGCGTGAAGTGTCCGAGCGCGGCGGCCTCTTCGAGCGAACCGTCAATGAATCCGTCATCATTCAAGTTGCCGATGATGGCTTCAGCCGCAGCCCGCAAGCGTTGACTGGGAAAGACAGACATCCGCGCTTGCCACATCAAGTAATCGTAAAGCCGGTCTTCGGTTTTGAGGAATTGCTCGAACGAAGGCGATTCTTTCACCTCAGTCTCGCGTGTGCGATAGCCCGGGTCTAAATAATCTTCAAAGGTTTGGCCGAAATCTATTTCATCAAACGCATCACGCTGGCCGACTTCAGGCTCGTTAGACTCGCCGCCTTCGCCAACGGGCTCCGCCGCGCGTTCCGTGAAACTCTCTGTGTTGGATGCTTCGCCGCCGCTGAATTCTTCATAGGTCGTCGCCGCGTCGTAATTGCTCGCCTCGTAATTATTCAGCGGACTGTTGTCGCCCGGCTCATAGGTCGCGGCTTCGTAATTCGCTTCGTTGCCATTCAGTCCCACCGAACTGCCGCCCGCTTCATTGCTATTCAGCCCTGTCAACGTCGTCGTTTCAGTGAAATCAATATTGGCGAGATCGGCGGGAATCGCCGTTTCGTCAGGCGAGAGTTCTTCGAGAACGGGGTTTTCGACCATCTCTTTTGACACCATCTCGCTGAGTTCGAGTTTGGTCATCTGCAACATCTCGATGCGCTGGCGCAATTGCGGCGTCAGCACCATGCGTTGCGAAAGATGGGTCGAGAGGGTCGGTTTGAAAGACATAAATCGGTTGTCGGTAGCCAGTTATCGGTTGTCGGTATTTTGGGTTGTCACGAACCGACAACCGGCAACCGGCAACCGGCAACTCACAAACGGAACTTTTCACCCAGATAGACCCGTTTTACTTCGGGGTCGTTAGCTAGCTGGCTCGGCGTACCGCTGCGAAAGATCGTGCCTTCGCTGATGATGTATGCGCGATTCGTGATCGAAAGCGTTTCACGCACGTTGTGATCGGTAATCAATACGCCGATGCCTTTGTCACGTAACTTCAAAATAACTTGTTGAATGTCGTCAATCGCAATCGGGTCAATGCCCGCGAACGGTTCGTCAAGCAGCATGAATTTCGGATTGACCGTCAGGCTGCGCGCGATTTCGGTGCGCCGCCGTTCGCCGCCCGACAACACGTAACCTTTGCTGCGCCGCACATGCGTTAAACGAAATTCTTCGAGCAAAGATTCCATCCGCTCGTGGCGTTCGGCATTCGAGAGTTTGACGGTTTGCAAAATCGCCATCAGGTTTTGCTCGACCGTCAGTTTGCGAAAGACCGATGCCTCTTGCGGTAAGTAACCAAGCCCTATGCCTGCGCGTTTGTAAAGCGGCAGTTTCGTGATGTCGGTGTCAGCCAACAGCACACGGCCTGATTCTGAACGCTCTAACCCGACGATCATATAAAACGTCGTCGTCTTGCCCGCGCCGTTGGGGCCGAGCAAGCCCACAATCTCACCAGGGCGAACCGCGACCGAGACGTTGTTCACGACGATGCGACCGCGATAGGTGCGTTTCAAGTTTTCAGCGACCAATGCTTCGTGGAGCGAAGCAGGTAAGCGTCCTGACGGACTTTGAAAAGGGTGTGTGCTTGCGCCGTTCAAACCAACAGCAGTTAGGTCTGTTGCAGCGGATGGTTGCTGCTCACCTGAACCGTTAAAAAATCTGCCGAGCGCGCCAAAAGCCAAAATATTCCCTCTGCTCCTTCTGATGAATTTTGTGCCGTGAGCCAAGCCGTGAGTTAGTTGATCTTGTTACGACCGCAAAGGCTTTTCAGATGAATCCGGTGGCACTTTCTCAATTCGTTTTAGGGGCGATTCGATGCGTGGTTCGCACTCGCTTTTTACCGGTTTCATCAACGGCCTGCATCCTAGCATCGCGTAAAAATAGCGTCAATTGCGGGCTTTTTGAGGTAGTCTCACGCTCACGATCTTCTAAAAACGCAGGCTTGCCCGTCAGCACCGCCGCATCGGTCGCCGCCGTATAAACCAGCAAATCGCCCGTGCCGCGCCGTTGCGGTTGCGTCAAAATTACGTTTTGCGCAGCGGTCAATTGCGAAAGTTTTTTGTTCTCATCCATCACCGCATCGGCTTTCGCCGCGTCAATCTGATCGCTCGCTTGGCGAATCTTCACCTTGCCCGTGTAATGCGCCGTGCGCACCTTGTCGTCGTAAACCAAATCATCGGCGCTCACAAACACTGGCACGACCTCTTTCTTCTTCGGCTCAGGTTTCGCGGCTTCTTTCACCGGCTCTTTAATCGCCCCTGGCTTTGGCGCATCTGTCTTTGCTGCGTCGGTCTTAGGCGTTTCGACTTCTCGTTCAACGCTGTAAAAAGCCGATTGCACATTGCCCCACGCGTGCAAAGTTGATTCGCCCTTGTCGAGTTCTAGATTGTCACCGCGTACGAAATCATCGTCCTGCCACGCACGCGCATTGCCCTGATAACGCGCGGCGTCTTCGCGGTGGCGCATGACTGCCGTGTCGCTCGCAATCGTCACCGACGCTTTGCCTTTCTTGAACGGAGCCGCGCCGCCCGTCGTGTCGCGGCTGTAATAAGTCGTGCGGACTTTGCCGCGCGCGAAGCTCTCGCCCGTGTCCAGATTGGCGTCAATCTCGTCAGCGTTGGTGCGCGCGTCGTCGTCCCACAGCAACGGCTTGCCGCGCAACGCGACCATTTGCGTCACTGCGTCATAAGTGCCGCGCTCTGCCGTGCCGTTGCGGTCGTTGTCGGTGTATTTCGTCTCGCCCTCAGCAACCATATCCAACACGTCCTGCGTTTCGGGATGCAAATTCGCCGTGAGCTTTTGCGCTTTCAACGTACGCTTGCCTGTCTTCGGCTTTTCATTCGGTTTCGTGGGCTTGGGCGGAGGCGTTTGCAATTCAAAATCGGCTACAGCATCGCCCTCAGCAATCGCGGTTTTAAGAAAGTTTCTCGTAGCCAGAAACTCCGCGTTGAATTTCGTCGCGTGCAAAATTTTGCGTTCGGTTTTCAGCGTCACTTGCAAGGGCGTAATCGTCATCACCGCTTTGCCGCTGGCCTCGACGCGTGCCAGATATTTGCCGTCGGCTTGAAACGTCGAAGCCACGCTGTCGGCTTCCAACACGCGCTCTGACGAACGCACCACGATAGCCGGAGCCTTTGGATCAGGCTTTTGCGTTTCATCTGCCGAAATGATTTTCAACGTCGTGCGGCCTTGCGTGTTCAGCGTTTGCAACGCGCTGCCCTTGGGCGTCGGCACGTAATTGGCTTCGATGCGTTCGGCTTTCAACTCGCGCGGCGCGTCTTTTTCGAGCGAACGCCCTTGCGCGCCTCCCGTGGCGATGGCTTGCTTCAATTCCTGCTTGTCATCAAAAAAGAAATCCATATCGCGCGACTGAATTTCAGAAGTCTTCTGCGGCGTCTGTTCTTTCAGATAAGCATTGCCACGCAACTCGGCGGTTTTGAGTTGCTGCGTTTTCACATCAAGCAAACCGTTGATGGCATCGGCTTTCGCTGTCTGCCCGCCTTGCGTAATCGTGGCGTTACCACTGGTGCGAACAACCCCAGCCAAAGCGTCATAAATAACTCGCTGTGCGGTAAGTTCAACCGGTGGGCCGGGCTTTTCTTTTGCGGGATGCTGGCGCGTCAGATGCGCGTCTTTCAGTAAGTCCGCGATTTTGGTTTTAACGTAATAGATCGCGCCGACCGAAGTCCCGCTGACTTCGGCGCGTTTGAATTGCATCGGCTGATCGGTCGTAGCGACTTCGGTGTTTTGATCGTACCGCAAAAGCTGCGTAGTGATTTCAGCCCCGTCACTATTGACCAATTTCACATTGCCCGTGCATTCGACCTGTCCGGCCTGTTGGTTATAAACGCCACGTTCTGCTTCGAGCTTCGAGTCTTCTTTACCTTCGGGGCCGTCGGGCAGATAAGAAACCAATACGATCTTTTCCAGTTCGTGGCGTCCGTCTGAATAAGTCGTATCCTTCGCCGCCGTGATGAGATAACGCGGCTTGCCGTTTTCAAATTTTTGAAAGCGCGCGTCGTTGGTGACTGAAACTACGCTGGTTGACAGCACGGGCGCAGGCAGTTCGAGTCTCGACGCAGGCGACTTGTGCGCGCCTTTATAAAAAGCTCCGGCAATGACGGCAATGACGAGCAGGAGCAACGAGACGGTTGCCACAGGCAGCAATCGCCCGCGCCGCTCGTACCACCACATGGCAAATTTGGAATGTTGTTTTGACATTGTTCGTGATTATAGGGGCCAAGCCGGTGTCAGCCAATTACTGCGCCTGTCAGCTAAACCCGTCAGTCGAGAAGTTGCGCCGTATTTGGCTGAACGACAGAATAACAGTGCTTCCGCACAAAAATTACGCGAAGCGTGTCCGTAGCCCGACCGTTAGAGAGGGCTACATTCACAATGCGCTCAGTGATACCGGAGGCGCGCAACACCGAGGTAGCCCTCTCTAACGGTCGGGCTACGGACACGCTCCGCGATTTCTGGCATTGCGCTTGCAAATCTGCAACCGCGCATCTGTCCCCGCGCCGAGACTATTTCGCATGAATAAAAAGGTGACCCAAAAAGTAACATTGATTTACAACCCGACGGCAGGCCGCTTACGCCGCGAGCCGGAATTGCTCGAACGCCTCGCGCTCGCGCTGCAAGATCGTGGCATGTCGGTGTTGCTTGCGCCCACGGCTCGCGCCGGACACGCCACGGAACTCGCGCGCGCCGCCGTGAACGTAGGCATGGACTGTGTTCTCGTGTTGGGCGGCGACGGTACGATCAACGAAGCCGCGCAAGGGGTGATCGGTTCGCGCGTGGCATTGGCGATTTATCCGGGCGGAACGGCTAACGTATTCGCCAAAGAATTGAACTTGCCGCACGACCCCGACGCCCTTGCCGAACTCATCGCGGGCAACATCACGCGCACCATTGCCGTAGGCCGCGCTTCGAAAAAGGATACGAACTGGGAACGCTATTTTTTGCTCATGGCCGGCATCGGACTCGACGCGACCATCGTGCATAACGTCAACCTCAATCTCAAAAAGCGCGTCGGCATCGGCGCTTATGTCGCCGCCGGAATCAGCTTTCTTGCGCGTATGCCGCTGACGCCGTTCACCTATTCGATCAATAACGATAAGCGTCCCAGCAATTTCACCTTGATCTCGAACGCGGCGAATTACGCGGCTGTCTTCACGCTCGCGCCCGACGCGCAATTGGAAGACAAGGATTTCAAAGTCTGTTCGTTCAACTCGCGCAGCCGTCTGGCCTATTTGTTTTACGCGCTGCTGAGTATGAGCGGACGACATACGAGTTCGCCCGGCGTGACTTATCAAAGCGCCCCGCGCGTGAGCGCCAATTCCAACGACGCCACGCTCGTGCAACTTGACGGCGAGGTCGTAGGTCACTTGCCCATGCAATTTGAAAAGCTGCCCGATGCCTTGCGCGTCGTGGCTCCACGAGTGAAGTAAAGAGAAGGATTTTTTATGTGGTATCGAATGTTTTCAAACTTTACGACTGTGCTTGAGGCTTCGGCCTTTGCGATTTTGTTCGCCGTGCAACATCTCACGCCAACAAACATGCGCAGCGCGCGCCGTACCTTGTTGCATGTCAACGACAAGCTGCACTCATCGTCGCAGGTGCGCGATGTGTTGTGGCTGACGATGGGCTTGATGCTCGCCGTGATGCTGTTGTTCGCGCCGCACGTCAAAGCGCAACCGACGGCCTCCACTGTCGCCAACGCTGCGCCAACAGCTTCTTCTCTTTCTGGCGCCTTATCGCCTGAGTTGCTCAAGCTGCGCGATGAAGGCACGACGGCGCTGTTTAACGTTGATTACACCACCGCTCGCGCCAAGTTTGAAGCCATTCAAAAACAACTGCCGCAACATCCGGCGGGCGATTTATATGTAGCGATGGCGACATGGCTTGAAAGCCTTTATCGCAGCCGCCGATTGCAAACCAACCTGTATGGCGAAGACTCGAATTTTTATGCCGGAGCCGACCAGAAAGACGAAAAAACCGAAGGCGACGCCGTTGACCCCGTCGTAGACAAAGCCTTTCGCACCAGCATCAACGCCGCCAAGTTAAAAGCCCTGACGCTCGTCAACCAGAACAAGAAAGACCCGCACGCGCTTTATTTTCTGGGCGCAGTCCACGCGATCACCGCCAGTTATGAAGCCTCGACTGCGCGCAAGTTTTTCGCGGCGATGCGCAACGGTTCACGCGCCGTAGACCTGCATCAAAAGGCGCTCGAACTCAAGCCCGATTTATACGACGCTTATCTTTCGATTGGCACTTATCATTACATTCTGGGCAAGTTGCCCTGGGGGTTGAAGGCGCTCGCGGCCATCGGCGGCATGCGCGGCAACAAACAAAAAGGCATCGCCGAGATTCAATCCGTAATTGATAAAGGCTCGAACGCCGACGATGCGCGCGTAGTCCTGCTTGCCATCTACCAAGTCGAAAAGCGCCCTGAAGACGCCCTAACCGTACTCAGTCAACTCGCTGAAAAATATCCGCGCAACTCGCTCTTTCGCATCGAACACGCTAACTCACTCGTAGGGCTGAAACGTTTCGGGCAGGCTTACCAGATTTACGAAGCCTTGTTGCAAGACTCGCAAGCCGCAGGCATCGCCGACCTAGCGCATTACCAATTCGGCGAAGCCCTCGCTGCGAACAAAGAATACGTCCGCGCGGCCACGCAATTCCTCGCCGTCCCGCAAACCAAAACCGCCGAAGCCAACCTCGTCACGGTTGCGCTGTTGCGCGCGGCCCAGGTTTACGACCTCAACGGCAAACGCAACGAAGCGTTGGCGCAATACAAGGCCGTTCTCGCGCGGCCTAATGTTTACGATACGCGCGAACAAGCCGAACGCGGATTGAAACAGGTTTACGTGCCGCTCGAAACCAGCAAGAAAAGCGATGAGTAATCTGAATAAGACTTACGCAAAAATGAAGAAGTTAGCCACGAATTACACGAATTAACGCGAAAGCAACGAAGGGTTCGTGAAAATTCGTGTTCATTCGTGGCGAAAAATTTCTTTTTGCGTAAGTCCTACTGAATCTTTTTTTCTAAACTAACCCCTGACATCTTGTTCATAGTCACAGGCAAAATTATACTGTCGATGCTTGCAGCCAAGCGGCTTATCAAGCGCCGCTCAGTTCAATTCGTTTCAGCCTGTGATGCCCAACGCACCTTTACAAAAACGTGCTGATCAATTTGCTGCGGCACGAAAGCCGAAAGCGGTTTCGCATACCAAGGCCAAAGAATCCGCCACGAAAATCTATGAACACAGCACCGATCTTGAGGTTCTGTTGCGTCATAAGGTTTACCCAAAAACGGTAGGAGAGATCAACGATGTTCAACTCGGGCTTAACGACGTTCGCGCACACGTCAAAGGCAGTTTGAAAAAAAAGGATTTGCAGAAGGCTCAGTGGAAAGGCGTGTCAGAAAGTCATTTTGGCTTGGGGCTTTTTTTAGGCTTTATCGCAGGCCTAATAGCTGCGTTTTTGCTGTTTCAGATTTTGGCTCCATCTCTTGAGGACGCCCCGCTACACTCGCCGAAACCCGTGGTTGACAGCACTAGGGGCAGCCGCTAGTATCATCTTGCTTTTGAGACACAGTTCATTCGCAATT
>JANNUY010000418.1:0-5133 GCA_031414155.1 Acidobacteriota bacterium | reverse complement strand
GAAAGTTTCGCGCGCCGCATTTGCGACCGGCATTTCGGTGCGGGTGCAGATGGATTGGAGGTCGTGTGCGATGTGCATCCGCATCCGCACGCAGATTTCACGATTCGTCTGTTCAACGCCGACGGCGGAGAGACGCCGATTTCGGGTAACGGGACGCGGTGTGTCGGCGCGTGGCTTTATCACACGGGCGCGTGGACGAAACCTGAAGTCAGCATTGGGACGGGCGCGGGCGTTAAGACGTTGCGACTGCGCGAACGTGAAGCAGGCAAATATCTGTTTGAAACCGAGATGGGATTGCCACGTTTGAACAGCGAAGCCATTCCCGTCGTGCTGCCGCAACCGCAAGAGTTCGTCATTCAGGAACCGCTCGAAGTGAACGGACAGACGATTCGCTTTACGGCGAGTTCGATGGGCAATCCGCATTGCAGTTTGTTGCTCGATCAATTCGGCGTGACGGATTTTGAGCAAGTGGATTGGCGCGCTTTGGGCGCGGCGCTCGAAACACATCCGGCTTTCCCCGAACGTACGAACGTCGAATTCATTCGCGTGCTTGATCGCCAAAACATCGAAGTGCGTTTTTGGGAACGCGGTTGCGGCGAGACGCTGGCATCGGGTACGGGGTCGTGCGGCGCGGCGCTGGCGGTGATGTTGAACGAATTAACGGAGCGCAAAGTTATGGTCAAAACGGCGGCAGGTGAACTCATCGTTGAATGGTGCGACGACGGCACGGTGCTGCAAACCGGTGAGGCTTGCGCTGTGTTTGCGGGCGAATGGCTCCCCGATAAAAAAGTAGATAAAGCGGCTGACCCGCAGTCACTTGATGACCATCTTGCGCTCGAACGGGTGGCACATTTTTACAATCTGCCCGAAGCAGAAATGGCGCGCGAATTGTTAGCCAATCACGGCATCAACGCCATCTTGCGCGAAGGCTCGGGTTTCGGCATCCCCGGCATTATGGGTGGCTTTATGAACGTCGAGCTTTGCGTAGCCACACGCGATGCCGAACGCGCGATTGAACTTTACGATGATTACTTTGCGAAGAAAGGCGAAGCTGAATGAGTGAGGCGTTGGTTGTCATCACGACAACCGAAACTTTCGCCGAAGCTGAACGGCTGGCCAATGAATTGGTCAATCGTGAACTCGCGGCATGCGTACAAATTCTGCCGCAAATGACTTCGGTCTATCGCTGGCAAGGCAAAGTCGAACAAGCCAACGAAGCCCTGCTCTTGATTAAAACGACGAGCGGCGCATATCTAAAACTCGAACAAGCCATCAAGGAATTGCATTCTTATCAAACGCCTGAAATTATGGCGCTGTCGGTAACGGCGGTTTCGGCAGATTATCTTGCCTGGCTGTTCTCTTGCATAAATACAAGCCGCCTGACACCTATCCCCTAAACTCCTCCTACCGTTAAGTACGCTGATTAAAATTTGCTGGTTAGTGCGGAGCAACTTCAAACGGCAAATGAACGTCAGAGCGTTCCCCAAAGCAAAATTGCAGATCATTGCAAGCAGAGTCCTAACGCGATCATCAATCTGGCTTAAATTTTTGCTGAAATCATTTTGATTGACGGCAGTTGACGATGTGCGGTGTTCATTCACCCAAGCCCTGTGAATTTTATGCGTACAGAAACGACCTATCGGCCAGCACACTTGAGACTGGCTCACCAAGACCCAACAGATTTAGCGAGGAGCTTTACGGCAATGCGTGTTTTAGTGATCGAAGACGAAGAAAAAATGGCCGACCTCTTGCGGCGCGGCCTTGAAGAAGAAGGCATGTCAGTCGAATTGGCTTACGATGGCGAAAGCGGTTTGCGCGCGGGCCAAACGGGTACGCACGACTTGGTCATTCTAGACTTGGGCTTGCCCCACCGCGACGGCCTCAGTCTCGCGCGCGCCTTACGACAATCAGGGCAAAAAACACCCATCCTTATTTTGACCGCGCAATACAGCACCGAAATGAAAGTCAGAGGGCTGGATAGCTGCGCAGATGATTAACTGACCAAGCCTTTCGCCTTTGCCGAACTGCTTGCGCGCGCGCGGGCGCTGCATCGCCGCACCCAAACCGTAGCCACCGAAGATCAAACCAAACTGCAAATCGGCGACCTCACGCTCAATCTCATTAACCGTCGCGTCAATCGCGCCGGCATCGAAGCGCAACTCACCGGCAAAGAATTTTCGCTGCTCGAATTTTTCATGCGCCATCCCGAAGAAATTCATACGCGCGAAACGCTCTCAGAAAAAGTATGGAACGAGGCCTTCGACACGTTCACCAACGTGATTGATGTCTATATCAATTACCTGCGCAACAAAGTTGACCGGCAGTTCGAACCCAAATTGATCCAAACCGTGCGCGGCGTCGGTTATCAATTCAAATCGCACGAAGGCGAATCGCGCGTACTCATCGCCGAATCGAAAGCAACCTGAAGCGGCGGGCGAGATAGGCAGACTTGGCGACGGGGCGAGTGGTAAGACACAATCGCCCCGTCGCTGTTTCAACTGGTCGCTTTATGCTTACGCTTCGTCTCAAACTCACACTTTATTACCTAGCCATTCTCTCGGCCATCCTGCTGTTTTGTGGCATCGCTATTTACGTCACGCTTTCCCGCAGTCTTGTCATGACGATTGATCAATCGCTTGATTCACAGGTGCGCAAGTTCGAGCGCATGGTTAAAGCCACCACCAGCGAAACCGGCTTTGACATCGAGCCTGAGACTGACAACTCCGCCAGCGAAGAAACGATGCCCTTGACGCCGCAACTCTTGCAGGTGATTGACGACAAAGGGACGATCAAAAGTGAAAGCTATGCGCATCCGCACGACGAACTCGCGGTGGACATGAATGCGTTGATGCGCCTGCCGATGCAACAAACGATCAATGAATCGGTGCGCACGCTTTCAGGCGAAGACTTTCGCATCGCCACGCGGCGCGGCAGGGGTTACGACCAAAAAGATTTTTACGTCCGCGTAGGCCAATCGCTCGCGGCCTTGCAACGCGCGCGCGCGCGGCTGTTGCTGATTCTCGGCATCGCCATTCCGCTGGCGTTGTTATTGGGCAGTTATGGCGGACTCGTACTCGCCAATCAGGCGCTGCGTCCCGTAGACCAACTGACCCGCGCCGCCGAACACATCTCGGCCAGCGATCTCAACGAACGTGTGACCGTGCCTAATCAAAACGATGAACTAGGCCGCCTTGCCACGACTTTCAACGCGATGATCACGCGCCTGCAAGCGGCCTTTGAACGACAACGGCAATTCACCTCTGACGCCTCGCACGAGATGCGCACGCCGCTGGCCGTGATGCGCGGTGAAATCGAATTGTCATTACGCCGCGAACGCACGACCGAAGATTATCAACGCACACTGACCTCAAACCTCGAAGAAATCATCCGCCTCTCGCGCCTCGTCGAAGACTTGCTCATGCTCGCGCGCGCCGACGCAGGCAAAGTCGAATTGCAACGCGAACCGCTCGAATTGCGCCAACTGTGCGCAGATATGACCGATTACATCGCGCCGCTCGCTGAACAGCGTAATCAAACGCTGCGTTATGAAGCGCCTGCCACAATCGTCACGATCAACGCCGACTCGCATCGCATCAAACAACTGCTGCTCAACCTGCTCGACAATGCGATCAAATACACCGGCGAAGGTGGCGAAATTACGCTTAGCCTCAAAACCGAAAACGACTTCGCCATTCTCACCGTCGCCGACACCGGACGCGGCATTCCCGCCGAAGACTTGCCGCATGTCTTCGAACGATTCTTTCGGCGTTCGGCCAAAACCGCCGACCGCACGGCAACGGGTTCAGGCTTGGGATTGTCTATCGTGAAATGGATCATTGACGCACACGACGGTCAGATCGAAGCGCAAAGCAAGCTGGGCGAAGGGACTAGGTTTGCGGTGCGGTTGCCGCTAAGGCTTGGCTGAGTCGCGTCCGCCAGTAATCTGTCCCGTAATCTTTCCTGTAATTAGGCGCGCGCCGCGTTGATAGGTGAAATACATCCACGCCCAGTTAAAGAGCGCCGACAGCCGATTGCGAAAGCCGATCAGAAAGAAAAGATGCAACGCGAGCCACGCAAGCCACGCGGGCAGGCCGCTGAGTTTCAAGCCTGCTACGTCAGCAATCGCGGCGTGGCGTCCAATCGTAGCCATGCTACCTTTGTCCACATAACGAAACATTTCGTAAGGCTTGCTTGCCAGCGCATTTTGAATGTTGCGCGCAACGGCTTGCCCCATTTGCATTGCTACGGGACTGACGCCGGGCAGTGGTTGGCCGTCCTGTTCGAGATGCGTCATATCGCCGATGGCGAATACGTTGCGACGATTGGGCAGCGTCAGATCAGACTGGATGTTTACGCGCCCGCCGCGATCAAGTGGCGCGTGCAGTTGTTGCGTGAATGCCGTTGCGCCTACGCCCGCCGCCCAAATCACTGTCGCAGCGGGAATCTTTACGTCGTCGAGATAAACACCGGTTGCGTCAATGTTCGTGACTTTGGCGTTTTTGCGTACTTGCACGCCGAGGCGGGCAAGCTGGCGTTCGGCGCTGGCAGAAAGGTCTTCGCTAAACGAGGGAAGGATGCGCGCGCCGCCTTCGAGCAAAAGGATGCGCGCGAATTCGGGATAGATCGTGCGGAAGTCGCGCGCCAACACGCGCCGCGTGAGTTCGCCGATGGAACCAGCCAACTCTACGCCAGTCGGGCCGCCGCCTACGACGACAAAGGTCATCAGGGCGCGCGAACGTTCTTCGTCCTTTTCTTTTTCAGCGGCTTCAAAGGCGAGCAAGACGCGGCGACGGATTTCAATGGCGTCGTCGAGGCTTTTCAATCCGGGCGCGAACGGCTCCCATTCATCGTGTCCGAAATAGCTGGTGCGTCCGCCCGTTGCCAGCACCAAATAATCGTAAGGCAATTCGTCTTCGGTCAGATACACGACCTGCCGGTCGTAATCAATGCGCGTGGCTTCATCAAGCAACACGGTCACGTTGCTCTGTCGGCGCAAGATCGAACGAATCGGCGACGCAATGTCAGCGGGCGAGAGTCCGGCCATTGCCACTTGATAAAGCAGCGGTTGAAAGAGGTGGTGATTGGTGCGGTCTACGACGGTGATGCGCACGGGCGCGTGGCGTAAGGCTTGCG
>JANNUY010000417.1:0-1191 GCA_031414155.1 Acidobacteriota bacterium | reverse complement strand
ATCTGGAGCATTTTGGAATCGACGTAGCAGGTCAAACAAAAAACTCAGAGTTCCACCATCAGCCCAATGCAAATCCTCCAACACAAACACGAGCTTCGATTGTTTTGCAGAATGTAGGAATACTTGGCTTAGTTTTTCGTGGATATGTTGCGGTTCAATTATCTGGGAGTGTGACTCTTCATTAACCATCCCTTTTAATTTTTCAATCGCAAAAACCCCTCCCTTGACCGCAAATGCAGTCACGGGAAAAAGCTTCTCCAGTGCCTCAGGGCCAATCTCCTTGAAGTCCTTCCAAAACTGTTTAGCGTGACGCTTCAACTGTTCTTGATTTTTCGCAGTGAGAATGGGTCCAACCAATCCGTCCATCGCCCCGCTACGCCCTGTTAGCTGACTAAGAATTTGTTTAAACGGCATGTAGGGTACGCCAGGGCTAAAAATCTCATTGCATTCGCCCCAAGCGACGGTCAAATCGTGTATGTTTCCATGAGCCGCTTCAAAGAACTCACGAGCAAGACTGGTCTTTCCGATACCAGCCGCTCCTTCAATCAAAACAATACTTGAGCGCCCTTCACGGAACTTAATCAAAGCGGAATTTAGCTGCTCATATTGGTGTTCGCGTCCAGCCAACACGAAAGCTTGCTTACTTGCCTGCATGTTACCTCCTGTAAATCAGCCTATTCGAATAACCCATCCACATAAGCCTGCTTGTCGAACACGACCAAATCATCGGCCTTTTCGCCGATGCCGCAATAACGAATTGGCAGGTTGAGTTCTTTGGCGATGGCGACGGCGATGCCGCCTTTGGCCGTGCCGTCGAGCTTGGTCAACACGAGGCCGGTCACGTCGGCGGTTTTCATGAATTCGCGCGCCTGACTTAGGCCGTTCTGGCCGGTCACGGCGTCTAACACCAATAGCGTTTCGTGCGGAGCGCCGGGCACTTCTTTGCCCGCCACTCGCTTCATCTTTTCGAGTTCGGCCATCAGGTTCGATTTGTTATGCAGCCGCCCGGCAGTGTCCACAATCAGCACGTCGGCGTTGCGCGCTTTGGCGGCTTTGAGCGAGTCGAACAACACGGCAGCCGGGTCGGTTCCCTGCTTTTGTTGAATCAGCGGAACGCCTGCGCGGTCAGCCCAAATGGCGAGTTGATCTGACGCAGCGGCGCGAAACGTATCAGCCGCGCAAATCAAAATG
>JANNUY010000416.1:0-8649 GCA_031414155.1 Acidobacteriota bacterium | reverse complement strand
GTTCAGTGAGCCAAACCTACCAAAGGTCATGATCTGAGGCAAGCCAAAATCTTCCGCAGCGATTGAAAAACTGATGGATTCGAGGGGCGAATGTGGTACGGAAAGTGGTACACGCGCCGAAGTCCTATTGTGTGACAGATGAAAACCTGCAAAAACTCCAATAAAAACGAATGCGCTCGATTGGACTCGAACCAATGGCCTGCTGCTTAGGAGGCAGCCGCTCTATCCACCTGAGCTACGAGCGCATACCAATAATATCAACCATTTAACGGTTTCATTTACCAGCTTTTAGCCACCCCGCGCAAGCGAGGTTGAAATGAAAACAATGCTTGCATTCAAAGCATACAGGGCTATACTGCGCGCCGTTCGCTTGCGCCTACCAAGCAGTTTTTTTGGCAGTTCCTGCGCAATCCCGCAATCCTGAACATTCAAGAGGAACAATTCAATGACGAGCAACGTGCTGTTGTTGCAGACGACGCAGCTTATCACGCTGGATTACGTCGTGTTGGTAGCTTATTTCGTCGTGATCTTTGCCATCGGCTGGTACTTTTCGCGCAAAGAGCGCACGACCCAGAATTACTTTTTGGCCGGACGCGACGTGGCTTGGTGGGCCGTAGGGGCTTCGCTGTTTTCATCCAATATCGGCAGCGAACATTTCATCGGCCTCGCAGGCAGCGGCGCTTCGTCGGGCCTGGCGGCGGGGAATTTTGAATGGCAAGCTGCGGTCATCGTGCTGATCTTAGGTTGGTTGTTTGTACCGTTTTATATTCGTTCGGGCGTATTCACGATGCCCGAATTTCTGGAGCGCCGTTACAACCCCGCGTGCCGCACTTATCTGGCGACGATTTCGCTGATCGCTTATGTGTTCACCAAAATTGCCGTAGCGATTTTTGCCGGAGCCATTGTGCTGAAAGCCGTGTTGGGTTGGGGCATGTGGAAAAGCTCTTTGGCATTGGTCGTAGCGACCGGCATTTATACGATTGCCGGAGGCATGGCGGCGGTGATTTATACCGAAGTGTTGCAAACCGTCATTCTCGTTGCAGGCGCGCTGGTATTGATGTTCATCGGTTTGGACAAAGTCGGCGGCTGGACGAATTTAGTCGCTAGCGCACCGTCCGATTTCTTTCACATGGTGAAGCCGATGACGCACAAAGATTTCCCGTGGACTGGGATTTTCTTCGGCGCACCGATTGTGGGTATTTGGTATTGGTGTACGGATCAAGTGATTGTGCAACGCACGCTTGCTGCCAAAAGCGTAGCCGATGCCAAAGGCGGTACGGTGTTGGCGGGCTTTTTGAAAATCTTGCCGGTGTTTATGTTGATCATCCCCGGCGTGATTGCGCGCCAGTTATATCCGGCGGAAATGGCAGCGGATTCCAATACGGCTTTTCCGTTAATGGTGACGCGTCTGATGCCGCCGGGTTTGCAAGGCATTATGGTTGCGGCGTTGCTCGCGGCGCTGATGTCGAGTTTGAGCGCGGTGTTTAATTCCAGTTCGACCATCTTCACGATGGATTTTTATAAGAAGTGGAAGCCGCAAGCCTCTGAACGCGAACTGGTACGCGTTGGTTATGCTGCCACGGTTGTAATGGTTGTCGCTGCGTTGGTGTGGATTCCGCTGATGAGCCGCGTGAGTTCGCAACTGTGGGTGTATTTGCAAAGCGTGCAGGCTTATGTTTCGCCGCCCATCGCAGCAGTCTATTTGATCGGCATCGCGTGGCGGCGCGTGAATGGGCAAGGCGCATTGAGTTCTTTGTTAGTGGGCTTTGTGTTAGGCGCGACACGCTTCATTCTCGAAGTCGTTTACGCCGGAAACTTGCCCGGTGGCGCGCTGGGTTGGTTCGTCGGCATGAACTTCCTGCACTTTGCGATCTTGATGTTTCTCGTTTGCGTCGCGGTGTTGATCGTCGTGAGTTTATTGACGCCCGCGCCGTCTGACGAACAACTGCAAGGGCTGACCCTACAAACGACGGCGGGTGAAATTAACACTCAATCGGCTCGCACGGCAGGTGCGTTTGCGGTTGTTTTGCTGGTTACGTTACTGGTGCTGTGGATCTATTTTGCATAACGCTGTGGCCCAAGATGGCATCTTGTGTCACAGCCAAACAAAGGACGGGTGATGATGCTGAAAGTTTTTTCTGTAGCTTTGCTTGCGCTTCTGACGAGTACTTGTCATGTGGTTGCGCAAGAGCCACAAACCATAGCGGCAACGGCCAAATTGCCGGTAACGACAGCGCCAGCCGCTCCTAAACCTAAACCTAAAGCGGATAAAGAGGAGCCTCACGTTGAAGCTGCGCCAACGGCAGCCGCGCTTGATCAGTTAATGGCGGCGCTCGCGGCTGCACAAAAGGCGCAATCTTTTCGCGCGCGGCTCAACAGCCAGATCAATTCCGAAGAGCCTGACATCCTCACGCTCGAAATCGCCACGCCCAAACGGCGACGCATCAAAGGTTACAATATCGAAATCATCGTCATCGGCGAAGAGGGCTATTTGAGCTTCGGCAGCAAGTGGCAGAAAGCCTTGCATGATCCCGAAGCGAAAGCCGATGTGTTCAAAGTCGCGCAAGCTCCGGTTTATTGGGGGCTGGCTGAAAACGAGGCCGCGCGCGGCTTTATTACGATGAAAAGCGCGACGGCGACGACGTATGAAGAACAGGCAGCGACGTTGTTTGAATACGAGATGAAAGATGCTTTCGGCAAAACCGGCTTATGCACGTTGCGTACGTGGGTGACGCAGGCCGACGGCTTGCCGCGCAAGACGGAAATGGAAGGCGATTACGAAGGCCGTCACGCCAAAGCGATCTTGACCTGGTTGGAATACAACGCGGCGCTCACGATTGAAGCGCCCCAATTACCTTAGAGTTACCTGAGTGATTTGGTGAATGAGGAGAATCTTGCAATGAAGTTCTGGATAGCAATTCTGACGTCGAGTGTGTTGGCTTTCTGTGTCAGTTGTGGCGGATCGAAACCCCAAGCCACCACCCCGGCGCAAGCCGCTGAAGTGAAAACCGAAAATTATGACGAAGCGATAAACGCGGCGAAAAGCGATTCGCACAACGGCGTCATTGCCGCGTTTCAGCGTGCGGCGGAGATGCAATCCTTTCGCGCTAAACTCGAAACCACTTCCGATAGCCGCACGAGCGTCGTTCAGTATGAATTTGTGGCGCCTGACCGTTATCGCATGGTGAATGGTCCGACTGAGATGATCGTGGTGGGCGAACAGGCTTATATCAAAACGATGGGCGCATGGCAGAAAGTGGCCAACGGCATAGGCGAACAGATGAAAGCCATTCGTAGCGCCGAACTCGCCGCCCAAGTGCGCGAAGCGACCAACGTGAGCTTTGTGCAACCCGACACGTTCAACGGCGAACCGACGGTGGTGTATAACTACATCACGACGAAAATCGGCGCGGCGAGTGGTACCAGCAACAACAAGACCTGGGTCAGCCTCAAAGATGGCTTGCCGCGTAAATCTGAATTCCTCAGCAACTTCGGCGGCTTTTCGTCGAAAGGCGTGATGACTTGGTACGATTACAACGGCAATGTGAAAATTGAGCCGCCGATTAAGTAAGATTACAGCGCATGGCCTCATTCGAAACGCTTCGCGCAAAATTTCATCAGCTTTACGGACGCGCCCCGCGCATTTTTTCTGCGCCGGGGCGCGTCAATTTGATTGGGGAACACACCGATTACAACGAAGGCTTCGTGCTGCCGATGGCGATTGAACGGCGCACCTACGTGGCCGCCGCGCCGCGTGACGACCGGCACATTCGCGTCTTCTCGCAGGAGATGAACGAAGCTGCGGAATTCGAGTTGAGCGATGAGTTGCAACCGCTTGGCGGCAAGCCTTCAGGCGCATGGAGTAATTACATTCGCGGCGTTGCGGCCTGTTTGGATAAGGACTGGTTCGCATTGGGCGGAGCCGATTTGCTGGTCACGAGCGATGTGCCGTTGGGCGCGGGGTTGAGTTCGTCAGCGGCGTTGGAAGCGGCGGTCGGTTTTGCGTTGCTGTCGGTCTCTGAGCAATCAGGCAGCTTGTTGAACGTCGCGCTGGCGCTGCAAAAAGCCGAACACGAATTTGCCGGTACGCAATGCGGCATCATGGATCAATACATCGCGTGCCTGGGCCAAGCCGGTCACGCGCTGTTGATTGATTGCCGTTCGTTAGGTTGCGAAAACGTACCGCTCGAACTCGGCGACGCGCGCATCGTGATTTGCAATTCGGGCGTTAGGCACGAACTGGCGAGCGGTGAATACAACACGCGCCGCGCTGAATGCGCCGAAGGCGTGAGACGATTGGCGCAACACCTGCCCGGCATTCAATCGTTGCGCGACGTAGAGATCGAAGATTTCGATCAAGTCGCGCAAGTCTTGCCTGAGGTCGTTCGCCGTCGTTGCAACCACATCATCACCGAAAACACGCGCGTCGCCTTTGCCGTAGACGCGCTCAAACGCGGCGACCTCATTTTCTTCGGCAAGCTGATGAATGCTTCGCACGAAAGCCTGCGACACGATTACGAAGTGAGTTGCCACGAACTCGACGTGCTGGTCGAACTCGCAAGCAAGCAGCCCGGTGTTTATGGCGCGCGAATGACGGGTGGTGGGTTTGGCGGTTCAACCATAAATTTAGTTGCGGTTGATCACATTAATTTTTTTATGGATGCAATGTCACATGAATACGCAAAAGCGTGCGGAATCACACCTGAAATCCTTGTTACTGGCGCTGAAGGCGGGGTCAGGGAAGACCAGCTATAAATTTCATCGCAAGTTTATGCGCAGATAGCGCATCTTCACGATTGCTCATACGTGCGCTTGTGCCTATAATCCGCTGAGGCGTCTCCCCACGACACAAGTAACGTTAAAAGCAAAAGATTTAAGTAAGACTGCCCTACGATACTAACGGTACTCAGACTGGCTAAGAGTGTTTTGTCGGGGGAGTTTTCGTCAGATTCAAGAGGTTAATAAATGGTTCGCCGCGTACTCACATATCTACTCCTCACCGCGTTGGTTTCACACACCGCGCTGGCTGATTCCATCACCTATCAACAACTCAATCCAGGCGTAGGCGCTTCGTTCTCGCGCGTGCCGGTGGCTTCAAATAATGGCTCGAATAACGGGTCAAACGATGCACCGGATGTTGCACTTAATGCGGGTAAAGATCGTTCGGACAAAGATTCGCGCGATGCGGTCAACGCACCTGAGTTCGTGCGCTTGGCCGACGGACGCATTGTCAAGAACGGCCCCAACATCATCTGCAATGAAAATTGCGTTGAAGCCGTTCCGCTGGCGCGCTCTAAAGTTTCGCGCAACTGGTACATTCTGCCGCCGCTGCTCGCCGCAGGAATTTTGTGCGCTGTCTTGTGTCGTGGCGGAGCCGATGCGCCGATTGCCGCAACCAAAACGGTTTTGATTCAACCCAGCCCGTCGCCGACGTTGGCACCGAATCTGAGTCAGCCTAGCCAAGTGCCCGAACCGGGTACGTTGGTGTTGTTGGGCTTGGGCTTGAGTACAATGTTGGCGCGTCGCAAATTTTCCAAACAGAACGACACGGAAGGCGACATCGGAAAAGCGTAAAGACGGATTTTCAAACCCCGTGAATGGCCTTGTCACAGCGCGATTGCTGGCGAGGCCATTTTTATTGGGCGCAACGAATTTGGCGTCGTTCCGTTCTAATGCCGCCCCTCGCTTTTGCGTTGGCCCGTGGCTTTCGCAGTCATTAGTCCGCAGGTATGATTGCTCGCAAGGAGTTAAGCGTTATGAAGAAGTTTCACTGGATCGCATTGTTGGCGCTTTGCGTGTTATGCCATCAGGTCGCATTGGCTGATTGGGAAAAGGCGGTGTCGCTTTATAAGCAAGGGCAATACCGCCCTGCCATCACGGAGTTTGAACAGGTGGTAGCTGAATTCCCCGATCACTCTGACAGTTTGAAGTTCATCGGCCTGGCCTATTACCAGCTCAAAGACTATGCGCCGTCGGTGATGCCGCTCGAAAAGGCGCTGGCGCTCAAACAGAAAGAAGGCAAAACCGACACCGACGTATTGCAAGCCCTCGGACGCGCCGAAATCGCACTGCAACATTACGACCGTGCGGCTCCGCGCTTTGAAACACTGACGCGGCTCTCGGCCAAAGACAAGAGCGCGGCGGTGAATTATTACTTGCTTGGCGTGTGTTACGCGCAACTCAAGCGCCCGACGGAATCTGACGCGGCCTTTCGCCAGGCGACCAAGCTCGACCCCAGCGACGGCGACACATGGTATTACCTCGGCACGCAACAGTTCCGCGCGGGGCGTTTCAGCGAAGCCATCGCGACCTTGCGTTCGGGCGTCACCGCCCAACCCAAAAATCTCGAAATGATCGGGCTGTTGACCGAAAGCCTCCTGCGCCAAGCCGCCGCGCTCACTGACGAACGTCAGGCGCAAGCCATGAACGACGAAGCCGTGCAACGTGCCACCGCGCTCAAAGCCTTGCGCGAAGACGCCGCCTCACTCGAACTGTTAGGCCGCGCGTTTTTGGCGGCGAAAAAATATACCAACGCTGAAATGACGCTCGAAAAGGCAGTTGAAGCTACGACTAAGCCGACGGCTGCGCTGTTTTTTGCGACGGGCTTCGCCCACGCGCAAAGCAAAGCCTGGCCGCGCGCCGCCGAAATGCTCGCCAACGCCGACCGCATGCAGCCCGGCGATTTCAATACGCTATATTATTTGGGCTTTGTCTTTGAGAACCAGCGCAAGTACGCGCAGGCGCTTGATGCTTACAACCGCGCGTTTGAAGCGAGCGGACGCACCAATGCGGATGTTAAAGGTAGTATTGAACGCGTGACGCCATTGGCGCGTACGCCGTAAGTTTCACGAGAGGAAAAAGCTATGGTTGGTACTGCTACGGAATATGCCTTGGCAATTGACACCTTGCCGGTCAATGGTGCGCTCATGCTGTATGACCTGAGTTGGAGCGATTACGAAAAACTGTTGCAACAATTTGGCGAAGCGCCCGCGTTTCGGATGAGTTACGACGAAGGAAAGGTGCAAATTATGCCCGTCTCATTTGCGCATGAATACTATGCTGAATTTCTGAAACAACTGGTTGGATTATTTAGCCGAATGCGTCGCTTGAAGGTTTTGCACTTCGGGTCGGCGACGCTGAAACGACAAAGCAAGCTCAAAGGGGTCGAACCGGATGCCAGCTTTTATGTTCAGAGTGCGACTTTTATCGGCAACCGGATCAATCTTGATCTCGAAAGCGACCCGCCGCCCGACGTGATTGTCGAAGTTGACATTCACCATGAATCGCTTTCGCGCTTTCCCATTTACGCCAGCTTGGGGATTGGTGAAATCTGGCATTATGACGATCAACTATTGACGATCTATTGCCTGCAACAAAATCAATATGTCGCAATGCCTGCCAGTCGTGCTTTGCCTATACTGACCAGCGCCGTACTCACCGAATTCCTAACACGTAGTAAGTCAGAAGATCAATACGACACGTTGCTCGCCTTTGAAGAATGGCTTCGTACGCAGCAACCACAATAGGGTCATACGTGATTATGAAATTGAGACTGCTCATTTTTGCGTTTGCTTTAGGCTTGGTTTACTTGCCTTCGGCATTCACTCAATCCAAACCTTATCAACCTTTCGACCGTGCCATTACCAAACAAGAAGAAAAATGGGTACGCGAGACGTTCAAAAAAATGACGATCGAAGAAAAGATCGGCCAGATGTTTATGGCGGACGCTTATTACACTTATTGGCAGCGCGACAGTGAGCCTTATAAACAACTGCAACACCACATCACTGATAACAAAGTCGGTGGCATACTGATCTTTCGCAGCGAAGTGTGGCCCACGGCAGTACTAAACAATCGCTGGCAGGAACTCGCTAAAGTCCCGTTGCTGATGTCGGCGGATTTGGAGATGGGGCCGGGGATGCGTTTCGACGATACGCCGTGGTGGGCGCCGAATATGGCGGTGGCGGCGACGGGCGACACCAACCTTGCGCGCTTGCACGGCGAAGCGACTGCGTTGCAAGCCCGCGCGATGGGACTTAACTGGCTTTATGCGCCTGCGGTAGACGTAAACAACAACCCAGACAATCCGGTCATCAACGTACGCTCTTATGGCGAAGACCCGGCGAGCGTATCGGCTTTCGCGCAAGCCTTCATTCAAGGCGCGCAGGCGGCGGGAGCGATGGCTTGCGCCAAACACTTTCCTGGACACGGCGACACCGCGACGGATTCGCACATCGGCTTGCCCGTCGTAGACGTAAGCAAACAGCGCCTCGATCAACTCGAACTCGTTCCGTTCAAAGCCGCCATCGCCGCCCGCGTAGGCTCAGTGATGTCGGCGCACATTGCCTTGCCGCAAATCGAACCCGAACTCGCCGCGCCCGTGCGCAAGCTCGACGCGAGTGAAGCCACCAAAGCCGAATTCGTTTCGCAAACCGAAGAAGACCGCACGCGCATCACCTTGCCCGGTACGTTGTCGCCGAAAGTGTTGACGGGCTTGTTGCGCGAAGAGCTTGGGTTCAAAGGCATCATCGTGACCGATGCGATGAATATGGCTGCGTTGGCGGCGCGCTATACGCCCGCTGAAGCTGCGATCAAAGCGATCAAAGCCGGAGCCGACGTCGTCATCAAATCGCCCGACATTGACGCAGC
>JANNUY010000415.1:0-4489 GCA_031414155.1 Acidobacteriota bacterium | reverse complement strand
GGGAAACTGAGTAACTGTCGGAATTGGCCTATTGGCAATACGGCCCGCTTTTTTTCGCCGAATAAAAAAACCGATTTCCGTGTAAACCCTGTTATAAACGACATAAAGTGCCGCAAATTTATCGAAGCTGTCAGCTAGGCTTTGTGTATCGTACTCTCTCGCTTTTTCCAACCAGCGATTACAAAATGCGTCTATTGAATCAATATCTGTTCTCATCTGATTTTCGTCTTCCTAAATGTAGCCTTAGAAATCGTGGTAGCAATCAATGTTGTAACTCACAACGCCGCGCAATCTCGGCAGATTGCGCTACTGCGGCTCACTTGGAATTTCTACTTCCATACTCAGTAGCAAAAAGCTCAACGTCTTGCCATGCGTATCGAGATTGAGCGATTCGTTGACGCCGCCGTCGAGCGCGCCGGTCAGTACAAAATTGAGTGCGCCTAATTTGGGCAATACGTAACGTCGCACCTGGCTGGGTTGGCGGTGACGGAACAGTGCCCAGACTTTGGCCTCGGTGACTTGCTCGACCAGCAGCGGGAACATCGCCGCCTCGTATGCAATCACGCTGACGTTGAGCGTATCGCCTTTGTCGCCCGTACGCCCGTGTGCGAGCTGATGCAAAGGCAGGCGAATGGTTTTCGTAGTCATCGCTTATTCCAGAAACGTAAACGAAGCAGGTAGGAGTTCGCGCGGAACCAAACAAGCCTCTGAATTGAGGCGCGGCGTAATCGTAGTCCTCACGCCTCCGCCGCCCGCTGGGCCGCAGGTATAAAGCGCGGTCACTTCATGCGCCAACCGTTCAACCACCGCGCGCTCGTTGTGAACGCCTGCCACGCGCAAACGAGTTTCGTTATCAGCCGCAAGTGGCAATTCTTTCACTGCGCGCCCGTGGTCATCGCCGAATACGCTAAGCGTGCCAATCAAGTCGAACCGCAAGGGCAGCGCGTCTCCCATTCGTCGTTTGATGATGTCAGCGGCAAGCCTCGCGCGGGCTTGAGCGTTCGGCCCGGCGTAAGAGATTTCGGCTTCGCCCAACCAACCGCCCGCATAACAAGCCAGCACTTTCAATGTGTCAGGCCGCGCGTGTCCGCGAATGCCGGTGATGGCTACACGATTCACGCCAACCTCCGTGACTTCAGCTTCTGATATGTCAGCGATCACGTCGGGCGTCAAGTAAGCCGATGGATCGTGAATCTCATAGAGCAATTGTTCTTTGACCGTGCGCGCATTGACGAGGCCGCCGGTAGGTTCAGCTTTGGTGATGATAAACGAACCGTCGGCGGAAATTTCGGCAATCGGGAAGCCCAAGTTGTGCAGGTCGGGCACGTCTTTGAAACCGGGGTCGGCGAAATATCCGCCCGTGACTTGCGCGCCGCATTCAAGCAAATGCCCCGCCATCGTCGCGCGCGCCAGCAAGTCCCAATCAGTTTCGCTCCAATTGAAATGCGCCAGCGCGGGGCCTACGACTAACGAAGGGTCGGCGACGCGACCGGTCACGACGATCTGTGCGCCTGCGCGCAAAGCGGCGGCGATGGCGTCAGCACCCTGATAAACATTGGCGCTGACGAGTTCGCGGTCGGTCGGCTTTAGGTATGCGCGCAACAACGCGCGGCCTTGGTCATCAGACAGATCATCGCCTTCGACAATGGCGATGCGAATATTTTCGATGCTTTGTTCTTCGGCGATGCGATGAATCAGCAACGCCGCCGCGCGTGGGTTGGCTGCGCCAAAGTTGCTGACGATGGGGATGTGATTTGTTACGCAACGGTGCAACACCGGACGCACCATCGCTTCGAGCAAAAGCGCGTATCCGGCGTCAGGATTTTTGCGCCGTTCGAGTTGCGCCAACGCCAGCGTGCGTTCGGCGAGCATTTCAAAAATCAGTACGCTCGCGCCGCCGCGCGCAATGAGCGTTTCGACAACTGGCATAGCAGAGTCGGTGCGATCTCCGCCGAAGCCTGCTGCACATCCGATGAAAAGTTTATTTTGATTCATAAAGACCGAATCTCGAGCAAACGATTCAGGGCATGTATTCAGCGAAATCTTCCATCGGTTCGTCGAAGTCAGGGCTTATCCACGCAATTCCTTCAGTCAGTCCGCCTCGACGGCGCTGCGGTGTTGCGACGAATTCTGCTACGGCGACATTGTTGAGAGCGATAAGTTTCGCCACCGGCTGGTGGTTGACCGTGATGATAATTTCCTGCGCAGATGCGAGACGCGCGAGCAAATCTTTGACGGTGATGTCCGATTCGGAAATGTCTATTGTGATAGTTGACATGGAAGCCCCCGTTCACAGTCACGCTGTCAACCTAACGCAGCACGCTGCTTTCTTCGGCCTGACGAATCAAATGCGCAGCATCCGCCGGTAACAAAAAACGCTGCTGCAATAAACCTTCGACGACTTGCTTGACGACGGCGACATAGCCTGCGTGATCTTTATAACGTTCTTCCAACGACAAGCGCGGATCGCCCGCCGCTAAACGCTCGGCTTTCGTTTTGGCAAAAGGAATGAAGCCGCCCGCAAATCCGCAACCGCGCCCCTGATAAAAGCCGCTGCGCGTAACGTTCCAACCTAGATAGGTTCCGAGCGGAGCCTGATGCAAGGGCGAAGCGATGCCGCTAGTTTCGTTGCCGTCGGTGTTTACGCGCGGCACCAGCGTAGGCAACGCACGTCTGATGAGCGGCGGAACCATTGTCATCACGCCCGACAAATTGCCGTAATCAAACTCAGCACCGTAATCGTAATCGAGCAACGTGTTCGCCATATTGTCAGGCAAGGGCGAACCGGGAATGTGCGGGAAACCCATCGCTGCGTGATTCGGTCGCACAAGCTCACCGCGATCAAGACGCGGATAAACACTGGCAGGCGGCTCGGCATTTTTTGTCACCCAATCAGTCAACGCTACGATCAGCGCACGCATTTGATCGGCTTGCGGATTCGGGTTCGCGGGCAAGTCACACGCACCTTGCACCGGCAAGGCTTCAGTGCCAAAGCCACCACGCCCGCCGCCATGCGTCGTGCCGGGAAAGTAATAGCGCCGCACGTTCGCCGGAAGTGATATGTCAGTATCTGCGTTCGGCCCTAAAAGGTTGGGCGACATGCGCAAGCCCCAAAATTCGGCTGAACCAAACGTTTCAAAAATTTTTGGACAAGTCTTCGTCGCGCTGCATCGGTCGAGCATAGAGGCCGTCTTGCGTCCGCGCGTTTTGTCTTCATAAGTGCCCCACCACAGCGGCGGCTCGCTGCCCGCTTCATACAAACTTGCCGCACCGCCGGGCGTGGCGAAACGAATGTTCAGCGCCAACTGTCGCCCCGCAATGTGAGCGTTTGCGCCGTCCCACACTTGGCGATTCGCTTCGTCTTGATTGAAACCAAGATGAATGAAGGTCTTGATGAAATTGCCCGATTGCGAAATGCCTTGCGCCATGGCGTGCGTAATTTTTCCCGCGAGCAGATTACCTTCGGTGGTGGTGGCGCGACGGAAGAAAGCATTTAGGTCGCGCGTCGCTGCGAAGCCGATGCCCAGCACCAGCGGGTCTTTGGCGGTGTAACGCAGTTCATAAAGGTACGCCGGATTGAATCCACCTTTCAGACAAATCTTGTTGCCATCGGGCGTTCCAGGGAAACCGGTATTCGTACAATCGCCGAACGCCCACTCGCTGCTCGCCAGTGGAATGATCGCGCCTTCCTCAGCCGCGCGTTTGGTCAATGTCGCTTTGGTCGTATCCAAACTTGCGGCTTCGTGCGCAACCGGCAATGGCAACGTCGTCTTACCCGCAGGCATATTGTTCAACCTTGCCAGCGCCAATCCCGTAATGTTCGATCTTTCAGAATCTGGGGCAGGGTTTTTCGCAATCGGTACGCTAATCGTTTCGGCATTCGGACGCGGCGAAATGTCACCCTGCCAGCCGCTGTGCAAAATCACGAAACCACGCGACAGAAAGAATTCATCGCCCGATTCGCCCAAGCCGCTGCCTGATTGACCGAACGCCGGAATCGAAATGCGATTGCCGCGATTGGCGACGGCGTAAAGCAGCACGCCGTTTGCTTTCGCCAAATCAATCGGCTTCACCAGCGTGAAAGTCGCAACGTATTCAACCATCCCGCGCGCGTTGCGCGGCGCAAACTGGATGTCGGTGATGATCGTGTTGTGCGGATCGCGCGGGTCGAGTTCGCCGTAAGCCTTGCCGCTGAGAATTTCATACTGACCTGCGTTGCCAAAGGCTTTGCCTTCATAAGCAGGCGATTGCTGTTGTTCAATCACGATGCGGGTGACACGCGCCTGGGTTTGCAGCAGGTGTCCACTCAGCAACAAGATTGTCACGAAACCCATTAACTGCCATATCAGTTTTTTCATCTTCAGTTCCTTGTTTCAAGCGAACGTTGCCGTGATGTCGCCCAGCACACCAAAATCAACGCGCAGGTGATCGCCGGGCGCAATGGGCACAGGCGTAATGCAAGTGCCCGTTGTGACAATGTCATTGGCCT
>JANNUY010000414.1:0-4028 GCA_031414155.1 Acidobacteriota bacterium | reverse complement strand
GTACCCGCGTGGCCTATACCGATCCACCACACGAAGTTAATAATGTCGAACGCCCAGAAGACCGGCGCGCTGTTGCCCCAGATGCCTACGCCTTTGTAAATCAGCAAGCCGATGACAGCGTGCAACGCTCCGACCAGATTCAGCGCGATGAAAAGCACCAGCAGCCAACCCTTCTTGAAGCCCTTGAGCAACACGATGTCGGTCAGCTTTTGCGTCAGCGTACGCACGTCATGCCCCGGCCCCATCATTGGGGGGCGCGGATCAACATAAGTTCCCTTGTTTATTACATCAGCCATGTTGGTAATCTCATCCGTGGCGCAGGCTTCAGCCTGTGATGACGTTGTGTGGACTTTAGTCCGCACGAGTCTGGCGCGGACTGAACAGGCGGAAGCCTGCGCCACGTCTGTTAAGCATGCGGTTTCTCTGTCGCTTTACCATGTGCGTCACTACCATTGTGCAACGCAGCGTTCGGGTTGCGGATTTCCGCCAGATAACTGGTACGCGGTCGGACGTTCAAGTCGCCCAGCACTTCGTAATTGCGCGGCTCGCGTTTGAGTTTGCTCAAACGGCTGGTCGGATCGTTCGTGTCGCCGAAGATGATCGCTTCGGTCGGACAAGCCGACTGGCAAGCTGTGAGAATGTCGCCGTCTTGCACGCGACGGTTTTGCTTCTCGGCTTCGATTTTGCCGTGCTGGATGCGCTGCGTGCAGAACGTGCATTTTTCCATCACGCCGCGCGAGCGAATCGTGACTTCAGGATTACGCACGTTCTTCAAGCTCGGTGTTTCCCAGTCTCCGTAAAGCAGGTAGTTGAAACGACGCACTTTGTAAGGGCAGTTGTTCGCGCAATAGCGCGTGCCGACGCAGCGGTTATAAACCTGGACGTTCAAGCCTTCGGCGTCGTGGACTGTCGCGTTGACCGGGCAAACGACTTCGCACGGCGCGTTTTCGCAGTGCTGACACATCATCGGCTGGAAATAAACTTCGGGGTTTACTTCATCACCTTTGAAATAAGTGTCAATGCGCAACCAGTGCATGCTGCGTCCGCGTCCGACGACGTCTTTGCCAACGACGGCGATGTTGTTTTCAGACTGGCAAGCCACGATGCAGGCGTTGCAGCCGGTGCAGGCGTTCATATCAATCGCCATGCCCCAGGCATATTGCAATTCGCCTTTCTGGTCTTTGTTCTCGTAACTGAACCCCGGAAAGATCGAAAGCTCTTTGCCCGGTGTATGCGCGCCGTGATGTACGCCCTTCGGATCTTTTTTATACGATTCAAGATCGGTCGTGCGAACGATGTGGCGGCTCGTCAAATCACCTTCTGCCGGGCCAATCACGTTCGGCACGCCTGACGTATCAATGTTGAAATGATCCTGTGTCGTGGCGAGTTGATAAACGCCGTTGACCTTTGCGACCGCAACATCTTTGGTCGCAATCCACATTGCGTCGGAGGTGCGCAACCGGCCCGTATCAAAGCCGAGTCCCGTGCCTACGCTGCCTGCGCGCTTGCGTCCATAACCCAAATAAACCGTGATCGAATCATCGGGATGTCCAGGCTGCACCCATACCACAATCTGATCGAGTTTCTGATTGCCATGCTGCAAGCTGACGAGGTGAGAATTCCACGGTTCCCATTCTTTCTCACGGGCGGCTTGATACTTTTCCGCCGTGCGCGGACTCATCACTGCGTAATTGTCCCACGTGATTTTGTGCAGCGGTTTCGACAGTTCCTGCAACCAGCCGTTGTTGGCGTAACGGCCATCCAACACATTGGGATCAAGGCGAAAGACGATTTCTTCTTTCGCAACTGTCGCGACAGGCGGCAGCTTCGACGCCCAATCGCCCGCGAGCGTAACGGCTCTGGCAGGCAGTTTGGTGTCAGCGACAAAGCCATCGTGCAACGCCTGTTTCCACTTGTCAGCACCCAGCGAACGCCAAGTCGCTTTCACAAAATCCTGCGCGGTTCTGGTTCCCTGCCCTGACAACGCCGCGATCAATTCGTGCAGCGACTTGCTGTTATAAAGTGGCTTGATCAGCGGCTGGATAATCGTCGCCGTGCCGTCATAAGCGCGCGCGTCGCTCCAATCTTCTAGGTAATGTGATTCAGGCAAGTGCCAGTGACAGAGTTCCGCAGTCTCGTCATTGTGCGATCCCATATGCACGCGCAACGCGGCTTTCTGTAAAGCGTCAGCGAATTTCAAATCCGCCGGAGCGGTAAAGACCGGGTTCGCCGTAGCAATCACCAGCAAATCAACTTTGCCCGCGTTCAATTCGCCCACGAGCGTTTTGAGCGATTCGACGTTGTCTACGGGATTGCCTTCGAGCGAATCGGTCACGATGACCGTATTGCCAATCGCGCCCAGCGCCGCATTGATCGCGTGTGCCAGCGCGTGCACCGCCGGTGATTGATGATGTCCCGCGACAACGAGAGCCTTGCCGTTATGCGCTTTCAGGTCGTCCGCCACGACTTGCGCGAATTTCTGCGCCTTCTCATTGCTCAAACTGCCTGCCGCACCAGCTACGCCCACCGCCGCCGCAACCGTGCGCGCAAAGGCTTCGATCTCGCTCGCTTTGAGCGGAATTCGATGATCGGCTTTCGCGCCCGTGCGGGTGTAAGTGCTTTCGACAGCATAGAGACGATTCATATCGTTCTTGCCATCAATCAAGCGGCGACGCTTGATGAAATCACGCGCATAACGAATGTGTCCCGGCCCTTCGACCAGAAAGTCTGAGTCGAGCGAAAGCACTACGTCAGCCGCATCGAATTTGTAAGCACAATTGACCATCTGGCCGAACGCGATTTGGTTCCCCAACCGCGCGTTGTTGTCACTCGCCGCGTCGTAAACATGCCACTTGGCTTCGGGTAATTCGGTCAGCAACTGTTTGATCTGCGCCGTCAACGTCGGCGAAGTCGTCACCTCAGTCAGGATGCGCAAGCCCGCGCCGCGCTTGCCTTTTTGCTTTTCGATCTCGCGCGCCAGCGCGTCGAGGAATTCGCTCCAACTGGAACTGTCGCCTTTATTCGTGATGTTTTGCGAACGGTCGGGATCGTAAAGATTCAGAATCGAAGCCTGCGCGTAAAGGCTGGTCGCGCCCAAGCTGCCCGGATGATCGGGATTGCCTTCGATCTTGGTCGGACGGCCTTCGTGCGCCTCGACCAACAGGCCGTCGGCGACGCCGCTGTGCGTGAAAGCCGTCGCAAAGAACGAAGACTTACCCGGCGTGATGCCTTCAGGGTTCTTGACATAAGGCACGGCGTATTCGCGCGGTTGCACCGTACACGCCGTCAGCCCCGCGAACGCGAGCGACGCGCCCATGACTTTCATGAAGCTGCGGCGACCGGTCGGGTCGAGCCCCGCGTTAAGCCAAGATTCATCCGGTCCGTCGGCGTTCAAGGCCGGAAACTCACGATGCAAAAATTCACGGAACCGCGGCGTATCGGCCAATTCATCAAGGCTGCGCCAAAATTCGCGCCCCGATTTCTGGCGCAATTCAGCGCGCACCGGCTCCAGTTCAGGATGTTGGTCTCTGTGCGACATTAGCTTATTGGTCCACTGCCAACAGTCAGTATAGTGATAGAATTACTGCGTTGCGTTCGCAATAACCAGCCACTAGCCACTAACCACTACTAACTAGCGATGACAAGTCGAGCAACTCGTCAGCACGTCTTTAGATTGAATGTTGTATTGCTTGGCAAGCTCGCGCCCTTTAACGTCCTGGTTAATCGCTGGCTCCCACTCCATATTCGTAATGTCTTTCTTATCGCGCAGCACCTTTTCAGGCGCACGGTGACATTCGAGACACCACTCCATTTGGAGCGAAGATACATTCCAGATGCCGGGCATTAAATCAATGCGACCATGACAGGTCGAACAGCCCACGCCTTTATTGACGTGAATGCTGTGGTTAAAGTAGGCGAAATCAGGCAGGTCGTGAACGCGCGTCCACTTGATCGGCTTATCCTCATTCCAACTTGCGCGCACGATTTCCAGGTATTGAGTATTGGAAAATAACTGTGAATGGCAATTC
>JANNUY010000413.1:0-4482 GCA_031414155.1 Acidobacteriota bacterium | reverse complement strand
CAATGAGGTTAAGTTAAGCGCAAATGCGCTTTTTATAACGGTGAAATCTCAACCGCGCCGAATGGTTTAGTTCTTTGCGTTCAAATTTACGGCCCTCCCGATTGCGCGTAGGGTCGCGGGTAAAAAGAAAGTGCAGGTCTGCTAACACCGCTTCGGTGTCGGCGCGTGGATCCGCTAACAACTGGATGGCGTGATCTACGAGCGCGACGTAACTCACGGCACGATTGACCTGTGCTTTGGTTTTGGTTTGACGACGGCGGTCTTGTTCGGTGAGTTCGGATTGCGGTGCTTTGGTCAACACGCTTTCCAGCGTCGCCAGAAAGAGTACGCCGAAGAAATCCTGCTGAATCGCCGTGGCAGAAAAACCGCTGAAACGCTCGACTTCAAAGATGTTTTTGAGGCGGTCAAAGAAGGTCTCTTCGTCCCAGCGCCAGAAATAGACCGCTTTGAATTCTTTGGTGGGATAGCGTCGTCGGTCACAGAGCGTCGTCAACAAGACTTCCGTTTCACCCGTCTCCAGCGTGACTTTGAGTAAGCGTACCGGCACGCTTTCCGGCAAACCTTCTTGCCGCACGAACGCGCGGGTCGCCGGGGTTTGCGGCAGCGGCAGGTCAATGAGCCATTCGATGTCGGCGGAGTTCCAAAACTCCTGCACGATCTTAAAGCTGTTGCGCGGACAGCGAATCAAGACGTGGCGTCCGTGATGGTAGGCGTAAGCGATGACACTGTAATCAGCAAAGAGGCGATCCATAATTATGAGATCGCCGCGCCGCGTCGCCGACCAGCATCCGCCGAGCAGAAAGTTTTTCTCGGCTTGCAGCGGCCCGATTTCGGCGGCCAGTGCGAGGTCATTGCGCACGTCATACAACACGCCCGCCAGCGCCTGGACGCATTCGCTGCCGTGTTGATTGCGCTGCACGCTGAAGGCTTTGCGCAACGCCGGCGTGTCGGGCAGGTTGAAGTCCGAGCCGTCGTACGCCAACACGCGATGACCGCGCCAGGTCAGGACTTCACCGTCTTGACCGTACAACTTATAGAAGTCGTCGCGGACCGCCTGGTGCAGATGGACAAACAGTTCAGGCTGGATTTTCTGCCGCGCCTGACACAACGCACTATTGGTCGGCACGAGGCGTAGTTTCCCTAACGTCGCAAAGACTTTGTTGAGCGCGTTCTGGAGCGAAAATTTATGTCCTCGCAAAATTGACATGGCGACGATGGTAAAGGTTAAGACCCGTGTCCGGGTAAAGTCTGCTTGCCGGACACAGAATTTTTCGCGGGTTTTGTCCGCCCGCAAAATCCGTTTGAGATGTTCAACGATACGCAGTTCTTTTTTTTGCCCATGAGATTCTTTTAGCGCACAAACCCGCTTCTGTATTGGGTCTGCAAGCTTAACTTAACCTCATTGGGCTATTAGGCCGGACACAAGGCGTCTTCAATCAACTGACAAATAATGTGGCTCGCCGCGATGTGTACTTCCTGAATGCGCGGCGTATCTGAATGCGGCACGATGAGCGAGAGGTCTACTAACGCGGCGAGTGCGCCGCCCGTATTGCCCAACAGGCCAATCGTGACCAAGCCTTGTTCGCGCGCCTGTTTGACGGCGGCGATGACGTTCGGCGAATTGCCGCTGGTCGAGAGGGCGAAGGCTACGTCACCGGCTTGACCGAGTGCTTTGAGTTGGCGCGCGTATACATAATCAAACGAAAGGTCGTTGCTGATCGCCGTCAGCAATGACGTATCAGTCGTCAGCGCCAACGCAGGCAGCGCGCGACGTTCGCGTCCCATTCTGAAAGCGAGTTCGGCGGCGATGTGTTGCGCGTCGGCGGCGGAACCTCCGTTGCCGAATAGAAACAGCTTATGTCCCGCGCGCATGGCCGCGATGATGAGTTGCGCGGCTTGCGCGACTTGCGCGGACTGTTCGGCAAAGAAGCGTTGCTTGGCCGTCACGCTCTCGTGCGCGAGCGCCGCGATGACCGGCAGCATTGCGGCGGTTTCGTCAGCTTCAATAGGCTTGGGTGACGCTGCCAGCATCGTGAGTGACTTTTGCATATTCGGGTGGCTCGTTACGTGGTTCGAGAATTTCTAAAGTGAATTCGGCGCGTCCGACGCGCAGCTTGTCGCCAGTGGCGAGCCGTTCGGGGCGCGTGAGCTTGTCGCCGTTGACCCATACGCCGTTGCGGCTTTTCAAATCGCTGACCGTGAAACCCATTGCGTCGCGCACGATTTCAGCGTGAAAGCGGCTGACGCGGTCGCTTTCAATAACTATGTCGTTTTCAGGGCTGCGTCCGATGCGCGTCAGGCGGCGGCGCAGTTGATGCGTATTGCCGCTTTCGGTCACGTGCAATAAACAAAGTGGATCAGGCGCGTTATCGTTTTCAGCTTCAATTTCAAGCCCTTGTGTGTCGTCGAGGTCAACGACTAAATCGGCAATCGTGTCTTGCGAACTGCGGCGGCGCAACGCTTTGGAAGTGTGTTCGCCCGTGTTGCCGCCCGCCGCTTGCAAGACTGCCGTATTCACAAACGCCGTCGGTAAATCTTTCAAAATGCCTGTGCGGTCGCGCCGCGTCGGAACGATTTCGTGCGACGTAGTCGAAAGCGAATACTTGACCAGCGAACGCACGCGCTGAACGAGGTAAGGTTGTTCGGCGATGATTTCGGTCAGATGGCCGCGCACGTCACGGACTTCGTTGATCTGGTCGAGGTATTCACGAATGTCGAGTTTTTCGTAAAGCCGAATGCCTACGCCAAACTTGAGCATGGTGCTGATGGCGGTCGTCAGTGAGCGGCACGCGATGAAGCCCGCGCGATCCGCTGTGAACTCAGTGCGATTCATCCAGTCGCCGAAAATGACGCTGTTGAGCAACTTGCCGATGACGGGTACGTCGGTTCCCAAAGGCTTCAGCAAAGTGCGCAACCACGTATGCCCCGCCTGAATGTGTCCGATCTCGCGTCCGATGAAAAATTGCAGCGCATCGGGCGGCATTTGATCTATGAGCGCGGAGGTCAGCACAATCAACGGACGTTGCCACAAGCCCAACGTATAAATGTTCATCTCAGATTGCCGCTTGACGTAAAGCGGTACATTGTCGGCTGACAAACGTTCGGCGGCTTCGTTAGCGATGGCGGAAAGCTCAGGGAATTGGCGCGCACTCACGCGCACCAGCGTGCCGAACGCCGCGCGGTGTTGCAGCTTCACAGTGGTGACGTATACGGCCAAGCCTGCCAACGCCAACGCAATCGCTTTCACCGACGCCGACCACGTCGAAGGGAAAAACAACGTGAACAAAGCAAACAGAGACAACAACACAACGAACGTCGCCGACAGCGAAATCAATTCGCCCGAATAGCGGTAATCACGCAAACGTACTGGTCGTAAGTTAAGACTGGTTGCTGCTGCGCTCGGCATGTGATGAAACCTCAAGAGAATCGGGGGCAGCGGCATTATAGCGAAAGCGAGTGAGTGAGAAAGGCAGGGCTGCGAGGTAAAGCCACGGGGATCACGGGGGACACGGGGAAAACGAACGGTTGATAACATTGACCATCCCCGTGATCCCCGTGTCCCCCGTGGCTAATTTTGTTTGGCTGCACGCGCGCCTTTGGCTTTAACGGCTTCGTCATACGCGCCGCCGGGCACTTGTCCCAGCTTGATTGCCAAGTCATAAGCCGCGAGCGCATCGGCTGAAATTTTCGCGGCGTCTTCGGCTTTGCCTGCCTGGGTTTGGGCTTCGGCGATGAAATCAAGAATCTTGCCCGCTGAAACGTAGCTGCGTTGCGCCAGCCATTTTTCATCGGGCGCGGCGGTATCGGCGGCGAGTTTATAAAGCTCGACAGCGGTGAACAGTTCGGTTTCGAGTTCGCTGCTATCGGTCAAAGTCGTCGCTTCTTTGCTGGTTACATCAGCCAAGCCAAAAAGTACGCGGGCGTTTTGTGGATGCGCTTTGCGCGCGGCGGTCAACACGGCTTTGGCGTCGGCATAACGGCGCTGGCGCATCATCGTGTCGGCTTCCTGTAAACGCGCGACCAGCGTCGCATCGGCGTTCGCAATCACGGGCGCAGTTGGCGCGGGCGCAGCAGCGGCTTCGAGTCGGTTTTGTTTAACGCGGGCAAAACGTGCGGCATAAGCGTCGAGTCGCGCAGCTTCTTCTTCGAAATTGATGTTCTGCAACAGGTCGCCGTAATAGTCGCGCACGTCTACGCCGACTTTTTCGTAAGCCTTTACCTTGTCGTAAAAGTTATAGACCAGCACCGCGCCGCGTTCATAAGCCGAGCTTAGTTCATAAAGTGCCTCGTCTTCTTTCAACTGCCGCCGCGTCGCTACGCCCAGCACATCGAGTCGTGCGTCAGTCGCGCGCACCAGCGAATCGGTGATGAGGTAATAGGCGCTGCGTTCAGCGTAAACTTTATCCAGCTTGTCGCCGCGCGTTTCCATCAACTTTTTCAGCGGCCCGCCGATGTCGCGCACTTCCTTGAGTTGGCGTTCGG
>JANNUY010000412.1:0-1224 GCA_031414155.1 Acidobacteriota bacterium | reverse complement strand
CAGATGACCCTGAAGCATTTATCAACGACTTGATCGCGCATAACCTGTCACTTGCCGCGCGTTGCGCCGTTTCGCCTGAAGTCGTCATCAGCGACGAACTCAAACAACGGTTGCAAGCGGCTTTGCTCAAGCGCGCGACCGACCAGCGCGCGACGGGTTGGCGACGTTGGCTGAGTTGGTTCAAACCGCAAGCCGATGTGCGCGCACGCATCACAGCGGGCGAAGCGTTGGGCTTGCTCGGTCATCCGCGCTTCACACGACACGAAGGCGAATACGGCGAATATCTGTTGCCGCCTTTCGCCGCCATTCAAGGTGGCGCTTATCTCATCGGCGATGACAAGGGCAAGTATGGCGATGAAAAGCCCGCGCGCCGCGTTGAACTCGCGTCTTTCGACATCGGCGTTTATCCCGTCACCAACGCTGAATACGCTTTGTTTATGCGGGCGGGCGGCTATGAGAACGAACGGTGGTGGAACGACACGCCTGCCGGATTGCAATGGCTGCGTGAGGGCGGGCGGGAAGCCGAAAGAGAGCGATTGAAGGAAGTCATCGCCTATTGGCGCGATCAGGGTGAAGCAGAAATTAAAGCGCGTACTGACATCACCAGCCAATACAAAGAAACGATTCTGGAGATATTGGCGCTGGACGAAGATGAATTTGAAACATGGTTGGATGAGCAGAAACCACCTGACCAAGCGCCGCCGCGTCAGCCTGAATTTTGGAACGACACGCGTTTCAATTTGCCCACGCAACCCGTGGTCGGTGTGACGTGGCACGAAGCCCGCGCTTACTGCAACTGGCTCACAGCGAATGCCGCGGATGGGCAACGTTACCGCTTGCCGACTGAAGCCGAATTTGAAGCGGCGGCACGAGGCAAAGCAGGCCGTCAATATCCTTACGGCAAAACCTTTGAGAGGGCGCGTTGCAATACCTTTGAAAGCCACATCCGCCGCACGACGCCCGTGGGCATCTTCGCCAACGCCACGCCCGAAGGCACTTTTGATTTATCAGGGAATGCGTGGACGTGGACGCTGTCGCTTTATAAGGACTACCCTTACGACGCTGACGACGGGCGCGAAAAGATCGAGACGGAAGGCAACCGTGTCCTGCGGGGCGGCTCGTGGGTCATCAATAATGTGAACGCGCGCGCCGTCGACCGTTACAACTACGTGCCCACGGACCGCTTCAACGGTTTCGGTTTTCGGTTAGTGTTGGTGAGTCCCC
>JANNUY010000411.1:0-4608 GCA_031414155.1 Acidobacteriota bacterium | reverse complement strand
TGGAATTCGCCTGGCCGCAGGATGCGACGAAGTTGCTGGCCGTCAAGATTGTGGACGTCCTTGATTACATTGACGACTTGCAGCAAGCGCGCGGGATGGCTGGCAAGACGATCAATCGGCGCGTGGCGTCTTTGTCTTCCTTCTATAAGTATTTGGCTGCGGCCGCCGCTGAGTTGCGCCTGCCGATCACCGTGCCGAATCCCGCCCACGTACAGTTTGTGGCGCGGCAGTCCGCCGATCCGCGTGACGAGACGAAGGCGCTCAGTGCGACGCGGGCGCGGCAGTTGATGGGCATGTCTGCCGGTGAAGACCTGGTGGATTACCGCGACCGCGCCATCCTGAAGCTTTATTTGTATACGGGCATTCGTCTGTCTACGGGTTGTCGTTTGAAGATAGCGGATTTTCATCAGGAAGACGGCGAGGCGACGCTCAAAATTCACGAGAAAGGCGACAAGCGGCGTGTGATCGGCATTCACTTCAATGCGGCGCAGGCCGTGGCCGAGTATCTGGAAAGAGCCGCGCTCGAGGCCGGGCCGCTCTTTCGCGCGCAGGCCCACGCCAAGCAGCGCGACAAACTCTCCAGCCAGGCGATCAGCGAGCGCACGATGTACCGCCTGTTGCAGGGCTATCTGATACGGCTTCCCGGCGCTTTGAAAAAGGAGCAACTCGAGGATGGCTCCACGGTCGAGAATTGCATTTACAGCCCGCACTCGCTCCGGGCGACGGTGGCCACGCTCTTGCTCGACGCCGGCGAGGACATTCGTAAGGTGCAAGACCTCTTGGGCCACAAGCACGTCACCACCACGCAGATCTATGACAAGCGGCGCATCGCCACCTCTCAGAGTGCTTCGCACAACGTGCCGCTGTGAGGACTCCCCTTCTCACTTTTTTTCGTAGCCAGTTTTCCTTTCATCATTAACCACGTACGTTTATGCAATCCCAATTTTTTTACTGCCAACATTGCGGCGCAAGTTTGACCGCCGCGCCGGAACCGGAATTCGGCGACTGGGTACTCCCCTGCTTTGACTGTGGTGCCCGGAACATCTTGGCCGTCACGCTCATTGGCCAGCCAGCATCGCCCAGCGTTGAAATCGCCGGACTCCGATGGATGGATTGTTGAGCGCAACGACGGATAGGCCGAAAGCATGGCGTTTCGATGGCCTTCCGCTTACAATGACGGCTCGTCATACATTGGTTCTCATTTCACTAACCCTAACCAAACATCAAAAACCGTTGGAGCTTTTATCCATGTCCAAAATGGAGAGAACGGGAATATGAGCGACGACATCGTAACAGTTTACGGCAAGGTCAATCGTGATCGATTGGAGGAGCTTCAACAATCTTTTGACACAGCCAAGCTACTGGCAGCGGTCGAAGCGATTGGTCAGATGCGCCAGCGACTTTGTAACCCAGAGAGCTTACGCGATGATTTGTTGAAGCTGCATGGAATGGCGATGGAGTTGATCAATCAGGAGCCTGCGGAAGTCGCAGAGGCAGAGATTGAATCAGACATTTGCGCAGCGGCGACGAACTTGGAAGCGGAGATTTCCGATTACACTGAAACGCTGCATGAACTAGTCAACCTGTTGGAAGACCTTGCCACACTCACGCCCGACGATTTATGAAATGAGTGCGTCAGCGTGTGCGACCAATAACATTGGAATGACGATCTCGTCATTCACACAAAAAGTAAGCAGAGGAAAATTTATCAATGCCTAAAATTAAGGCGAAACTTGTAGCAGAAGACCCGTTGGAATTGATTGGCCGCGCCGTGGCCGCGTATGACGCGCAGATCGCTGCGTTGCAAGCGAAGCGCGATATGTTGGCGACGTTCGCCCAAGCACCGCAGACCGCTGCGGTCGCCGTGAAAGCGCCCGCCGTCGCGCCGCCCAAACAGCGTACGATGTCTGCCGAGGCCAGAGCCAAGATTGGTGCAGCAGCGAAGAAACGTTGGGCGAAGAAGCGTAAGGCGGATGCCGCAGCGCAAAAGGAATCAACCGCGCAGGCCGCGCCGGTGAAGGCCAGGCCGAAGAAGAAGGCCGCCAATAAAAAGACGAAGGTAGCGAAGCCGGTCGAGCCAAGTTCGTAAAAAAAGTCGTCAATTACGGCGAGAAAAGAATAAGACCTTGCATCCGATAAGCCCGCTTATGGTGCGACCTGACAAGTCGTGTGTACGGCTGTCACAGCGGCGTTTAAGGAAACGTCGTGACGTGACCTGCGATTCCGCTCGTAGTACCTGACCGGAACAAGCGGGCTTGGCAACGAGCCGGTTTGAAGCTTCCGGGGCAATGCGGCCACAGTCGCAAGACTGGTAGCAATGATCGTGAGATCAAGCTGCGCCTGCCAGCATCAAGGTGGACAGGCTGCTAAGGTTGAGTGATATGGCTAAGACATCTGAACTCCTGCTAAACGTCGTTAGCTTAGACCAGCCAAAGATGCTGACAGGCTGGAACCAAAAGGTAAGTAACCTGGCAGCGATGCTCATAATCCATCGCTCGCGGACGACAGCGTTACCGGCGAAAAGGGAGAGCCTGTCTCATTCTGGCGCACACACGGAACAGGGTAAGCCCACAGTCTTCCCTCCGGGGAAAGCACATCGCAAGATGCGCTGATAAGGCTGGGGGTAAGGGAGGATGGAGTAAGCGAAGGCCGCTTCGTAATGAAACGGATAGAGATTGCGCCTCACGGCAACATTATCTCACGCGCAAGCGGGCAGACTTCCATCTGGTCTTTCATCACAAGAGAACCTGACCAACCTTCTCAGGAAGCAATGCAGATGACAGCAATGCAATCACTTGCTGGTGCGGCTTCCCGCCCACCGACGAAATGGCACGACATTCAATGGCGCGCCGCTCATCAGAACGTGCGAAGGCTCCAGGCGCGGATTGTGAAGGCGACACGTGAGGGCAGGCACGGCAAGGTGAAAGCCTTGCAATGGCTGCTGACACACTCGTTCAGCGGCAAAGCTATTGCCGTCAAACGAGTCACTGAAAATCAAGGCAAACGGACGCCCGGCGTGGACGGGCAATGCTGGAGTACCCCAGCCGCCAAGGCCAAGGCGCTTCAGCAACTGCACCGACGCGGTTACCGCGCGCAAGCGCTCCGGCGCGTCTACATCCCCAAAAGCAATGGCAAACGTCGTCCGTTGGGCATTCCGACGATGAAAGACCGAGCACAGCAGTCGTTGTATTTGCTGGCGCTCGATCCGATCGCGGAAACCACGGGCGATCCCAACTCTTACGGTTTCCGCACCGGGCGCGCAACAGCGGATGCAATCGAACAGAGCTTCCAATTGTTGCGACGACCGAATTCGGCACCGTGGATATGGGAAGGCGATATTCGTTCATGTTTCGAGCAAATCAGCCATGAATGGCTCTTAGCCAATATTCCAATGGATAAGACGATTCTGCGGCAGTGGCTCAAAGCAGGCTTTCTGGAAAATAGCGTTTGGGCACCGACGGAAGCCGGTACGCCGCAAGGCGGTATCATTTCGCCCGCCCTGATGAATTTGACGCTGGACGGTTTGGAAGAACGCATCAACGCTTTCTGTCCGCCCCGGCTCCGCGCCAAAGGCGTCAAGCTGGCTTTGGTACGCTACGCGGATGACATGATTATCACCAGCAGTTCGAAAGAATTACTGGAAGAACAAGTCGTGCCAGCCGTCATCAGCTTTCTGCAGGAGCGCGGTTTGGAACTCTCCCCGGAGAAAACCAAACTTACCCACATCAAAGACGGCTTTGATTTTCTGGGGCAAACCATTCGCAAATTTAACGGCAAGCTGCTCATCAAACCTGCGCGGAAAAGCGTTAGTAAGTTGCTCGACAAAGTGCGAGCTGTCATTAAGGCCAACCCGCAGAGCAAACCGGAATACCTCATCAAACAACTCAACCCGATCATTCGCGGTTGGGCGAATTATCACCGGCACGCTGTGAGCAAGCGGATTTTCACGGACGTGGATTACGCCATTATGCAAGCACTACGGCGTTGGGCGCGACGGCGGCATTCACACAAAAGAAAAGACTGGGTGAAGCGAAAGTATTTTCAACTCGCCGATCAGTTCGTTTTCTTTGGGAGGGCAACCGGAAAGAATGGGCAAACCACGATCGTCCGGTTGTTCGAAGCGCACCGCGTGCCGATCCAACGACATATCAAAATCAGAGGCGACGCCAACCCGTACGATCCTGAGCAAGCGGAATACTTTGAGCGAAGACTCGCGGAGAAGTGGCTGCAAGAACAGCATCGCCCGAAGCTGCGCACTCTGTGGCTGCAACAACGCGGAGCTTGTTTAGTTTGCGCACAACCGATTACCCGCGAGTCAGGCTGGCACTTACACCACCTGTGCCCGCGCGCGAAAGGCGGTGCAGACAAACTGTCCAACCTCGTTCTGCTGCATCCGAATTGTCATCGCCAAGTGCATAGCCAAAATTGGAAAGTGGTGAAACCGGGTCTCGACAGAGGCTCCTGAAAGGCTTGAGCGGTATGCGTTGAAAGGCGCCCGTACCGTTCTTAGGGGAGGGGGTGGCAGCAATGTCACCTCCTTACCCGACCCGTAGGGGGAAAAGGTTTTATTCACGTTGACAGGCGTTGCTCCCGATTCTCCGATTTTAT
>JANNUY010000410.1:0-6020 GCA_031414155.1 Acidobacteriota bacterium | reverse complement strand
GATCAAGCCCCACGGTAAATGGTTCTCTAAAAACTTCGGATCGTATTTGCCCCAATCGTTGGTGTCGCAACGAAACAGCGCCTGTGCATGTTCGCCGAGTTGACGCAACGTGTATGAGTTTTGCCCCGCGCGTAGCGTTTGCTCAGGACTGACGCCCGCTTCGAGAAAGGTTTTCAGGAAGCTGTTTTCATGCACTTCGGCGTTGCGTTGAAAGGCCAAATAGCGTTTGCCGTTGGCTTCGCGCTCTTCGGTGAATTCGGTGCAAAGGTGATCAACCGCAAGTTTGCCGTCCCATAACTTAAAGTCTTTGCCAAAGCCGCGCACCGCATGAATCAACGCCCACGGCGTCATCAGTTCGCGCGAATAATGGCTGACGATGTCTTCAGCCGCGCGCACTGCGTTTCCGTAATCCGCCGTGAGCGTAACCGGCGCCAACGGCTTGAAGGCTACGGCAGGTGTTGCTGTAGTGTTCACGGGCGCAGTCGTGGTCGGCGTGTCTTGCGAAAATTGATAAGCCAAACCGCCCGCAGCGGCGAGTCCCAGTCCACCGAGGCCGATGAATAACATCCGCCGTTTGCCGGTGTCAGGTTGTGTGGCTTTTGATGAAGTCGTTTGGGGGGATTTCTTCGCTTTGCCCATCGAATAAATTCTCAATCGTACTAGAAGTGGGGTAGGGCACGCAGCCATAACGATAGTGGAGGTGTGCCCCGTTACGAGAGAACATAATACAAACTGAACGGCGCGATGAAAATCCCTGTAGTGAAGAAAAATGGAGAGAGCGTTATAGGCTTAACGTTTCAAGCGGTCGTCTAAGTCTTCGAGGTCGCGGACGAGAATCCAATCGGCGCGTTCGCACAAATCGCGTTGGGTTGGCGCTTCTTGTCCGCCCAGCCATACGCGTGTAGTCGGCGGCGTGAGTTGCGCGATAGAAAGCAATTCGCCGTGAACTTGTGTCGTAATCGGATTGACGAGACTGAGCGCCAGCACACGAGCGCGCGTCAGTTTGACCGCATGCGCTATTTCAGCCGCCGGTAAATCTGTTCCCAGATAAACCACGCGCCAGCCGCGCGTCGCGGCAGAGAGTGCCGCCAGCAACAACCCGAACTCGTGGCGTTCACCTTGGGGCGTAGCCATCACGATGCTTTCAGCCGCCGCGTCAGGCGGATAAAGCCGAATCAACGAGCTTAATAAATTGCGAATGAGGTGCGTTGCGACGTGTTGTTGCGCGATGCCGAATTCCTGATGCGCCCAGCGTTCGCCGATTTCGGTCAGCAAAGGCGCAACGATGTTTTTGACCAGCACCCTCGGCGGATAAAGCGTCGCCGCGCGGCTGATTTCCAGGTCGGCGGCGGTTACGTCCATGACCTCGATGGCCTTGAGGAAGTTGTCGCGCAGGTAATCGTGCGGAGCGTTCAGGTCTAAGGCTTGCGTGTGCTTGCGCGGCGCAATCAGCTTACTCAATTCGTCGCTGGGCAACTTGGTGGCCTGGCCGATGGCGTGGCCGAACTCGACCGCTTGCCGCAACTGGCGCAACCGTTCGATGTCGCTATCTGAATAAAGCCGCGAACCGCCTTCGCTGCGTTGCGGACGAATCGCGCCGTACCTGCGCTCCCACACGCGCACGACATCCGCTGAAAGGCCCGTGAGCCGACTTACGGTGCCAATGCGATATTTAGGCGCTTCGCTAATTTGGTTGTTGAGTGGGTCAGGGATTGTCATAACGAGGCAGAGCATAAGATTTTGTCCAGAAAAATGTCAAGGATGATATTGTTGAAAATGCTGGTGGTTAGTATTTTGTCCAAATAATTTATGAATATTATATTGACAAGCAATTGCAGAGGGTTAGTATTTATGGTAGGTTTAGGATTATGTCCAATACGTTGATTTATTTATTCGCAGGTGATTGCCTGAACCCAAGCTCGCAAAATGGAGCAAAACGCTTATGAAAGTCTTGATGACCGGAGCCACCGGGCTGATCGGGCGGCAGCTTTGCGCCCAACTCACAGCCGAAGGCCATTCGATTACGGTCTTGTCGCGTCGCGTGGATAGCGCCAAGTCAGTCGCGCATCAAGCGGCCTTCGCCTGGCAACCCGAACAAGCTCTGCCGCCGATGGCTGCGCTCGAAGGCGTAGAAGCCGTAATTCATTTGGCCGGCGAACCCGTCGCGCAACGCTGGTCGTCCGAAGTCAAACGCCGCATTCGAGATTCGCGCGTGTTGACGACGCGCAATCTGGTGCAGGCGATGAGCCAGTTGCCGAACGCGCCCAAAGTTCTGGTGAGCGGTTCGGCTGTAGGACTTTATGGCAATCGCGGCGATGAACGCCTGACCGAAAGCGCAAAACAAGGGCATGGATTTTTGACTGACGTTTGCGCCGAGTGGGAAAGCGAAGCACTGAAAGCAGAATCGTTTGGCACGCGCGTCGCGCTGATTCGCACGGGCGTTGTACTCGATCTCGCAGGTGGCGCGCTGAAAACCATGCTGCCCGCTTTCAAACTTGGCATCGCAGGCAGGCTCGGTGACGGACGCCAGTGGTTCCCATGGATCCATCGTGACGACATTTTGGGTTTGCTGCGTTGGGCGTTGATGAATGACAACGCGCGCGGCGCGTTCAACGGCGCTGCGCCGAATGCCGTCACCAACGAAGAATTCACCAAAGAGTTGGCCGCCGCGTTGAATCGCCCGGCGTTGCTGCCCGTGCCGAAATTTGCGCTGGACTTACTGTTTGGCGAGATGGCGGGCGTGATGCTGGCAAGCCAGCGCGTCGAACCGCAAGCCGCATTGTCAGCGGGGTTCACTTTTCGCTTTCCGCACTTGCGCGCAGCCTTGCAGGACTTATTCAAATCATAAATTTATGCAGACGCACGTACTCGAACGCACCCAAAAGATTCCGCTCACGTTGACTGAGACCTTTGATTTTTTTGCCGATGCGCGCAATCTCGAACGCATCACGCCGCCCGCGTTGCGGTTCAAAGTGTTGACACCTGCGCCGATCAAGATGGAAGCGGGCGCGTTGATTGATTATCAACTCGGGCTATTCGGCTTGCCGTTCAAATGGCGTACGTTGATCGAGACGTGGGAACCCGGCAAACGGTTCGCAGACCGCCAGATCAACGGCCCTTATTCGTTGTGGCATCACACGCATACGTTTGAAGAGATCGCGCCGCGTCAAGTGCTAATGAAAGACACGGTGCGTTATCGCGTCGAATGGGGCTTGCCCGGTTGGCTCGCGCATGAGGTGTTTGTAGGCCGCATGGTCAATGAAATTTTCGACTATCGCTTCAAGGCCGTAGCCGAATTATTGAAAGGCCAGCCATGAGCATCACACAACATTTCGGCAACGAGACGCGCGTCACGATTCGTCGCGCTGGCGAACCCGATATGCAAGGGCGTTGTATCGTTTATTGGATGCAGCGCGCCCAACGCGCCGTTGATAATCCGGCGTTGGACAAAGCCATTGAGATCGCCAATGCCTTGCGTTTGCCCGTCGCAGTTTTTTTCGGATTGCATCCGCGTTATCCCAACGCCAACGAACGCCATTACCAGTTTCTGATCGAAGGCTTGCAGGAAACCCGCGAACGTTGCGAAGCCCGCAACGTGGCTTTTGTCTTGCGGCCTTATCCAAATCACGACCTCCTCAAGTTTTGCGACGAAGTAAAACCCGCGCTCGTCATCGGCGACGAAAACCCGATGCGCGAACCCGAAAGCTGGCGACGCAGCGCGACAGAGAAACTGCGCGTACCGTTTTGGACGGTTGACGCCGATGTGATCGTGCCGACGAAGCTATTTGAAAAAGAGGAATACGCCGCACGCACCATCAGGCCGAAAATTCATCGCGTGTGGGATGAATACTTAAAGCCGCTCGCCAACCCGGTCGCGGAAATCAGTTGGCGTGATCGTAAAGAGCAACCGCCGATTGATGTGGCAGCGATCCTGGCAGCGTTGCCGCTCAATCGTTCGGCGGTTCCAGTCAAAAGTTTTCGCGGCGGTACGGCGGCAGGCTTGCGCACATTGCAAACCTTTATTAACGAACGGCTCGCGCATTACGACACGGCACGCAATCTGCCACACCTGCGTGGCACGAGCGACCTTTCGCCTTATCTGCACTTCGGCCATGTCGGGCCGCACACGATTGCGCTCACCGTGCGTGAATCCAACGCGCCGTCACCGGCGAAAAATGCTTTTATCGAAGAGATGATTGTGCGGCGCGAACTGGCGATCAATTACGTTGCGCGCAATTCAAACTATGACACGCTGGCGGGCTGTCACGCTTGGGCGCGCAAGTCGCTCGACGAACATCGCAACGACCAGCGCGAGTATCTGTATTCATTGAAGCAATTCGAGCAAGCCGAAACGCACGATCCGCTGTGGAACGCGGCGCAACTCGAAATGGTCAAGCGCGGCAAGATGCATGGTTACTTGAGAATGTATTGGGCGAAAAAGATTTTGGAATGGACGCCCGCGCCCGAAGACGCTTTCGCCATCGCGGTCGAGTTAAATGATCGTTATGAACTCGATGGACGCGACCCGAATGGTTACACCGGCATTGCGTGGGCGATGGGCGCAAAACACGATAGGCCGTGGGCTCCGGCGCGCAAGGTGTTTGGGATGATTCGGTTTATGACGGCCAGCGGTTGCGCGCGCAAGTTCGATGTCAACGCTTACATCTCAATGGTGAAGCAGCTTCCTTAAAAGCGTGTCCGTAGCCCGACCGTAAGAGAGGGCTACCTTGAGGATTCGCTTGGTGATGCCGAAGGGCGCAAGGCCGAGGCAGCTCTCTCTTACGGTCGGGCTACGGACACGCTTCGCGCTTGACGGAGCGTTAAAAAGTTTTGGTATGTCGCAAACGGCTTTTCCTAATTCGTTAAACGCGCCTTTATCTGTTCCGGCAGATCACCACGCTTTGCCCGTGAGTCAATCGGTGTGGAGCGAAGCCGCGTGGCGAGAACTCGAAAACGATACGCGGCTGAAGGCACTGGTCGCGCGCGATGACGCAACGGCTTGGAATGTGATCGTCAAACAGGCGCGTTCAGTGTTGCGCAATTACAGTACGAGTTTTTTCACCGTCACGCGCTTTCTGCCTGCCGCGAAGCGCGCGCAGGTCGAAGCGATTTACGCCGCCGTACGTTATCCCGACGAGATCGTTGACACCTTCCCTCGCACGCAAGCCGAACGCACCGCACTGCTCGACGAATGGAGCGCGCATTACGAAACAGCGCTGCGACTCAAGTCAGTGCGCGTGATGTTGCAACACGATGTGCCGGTATTTATCGCTGCGTTTGTGAAAGTCGTTCACGACGCAAAGATTCCGCCCGAACACTATCGCGCCTTTCTTGATGCGATGCGCCGCGACGTGCGTCCGCGTCCGTTCGCCGATTTGAATGAACTGATTGACGATTACATTTATGGCAGCGCCATCGTGGTTGGATACTTTTTGACTTACGTTTACGGCGAAAACCGCAAAGGCGATTTTGCGCGCGCGCTCGCCAGCGCCCGCGACTTGGGCATTGCGTTGCAACTGACCAATTTTTTGCGCGATGTCGCCGAAGACCAACGCCGTCACCGCGTTTATTTGCCGCAAGACATGTTGCGCGAACAGGGAATCGTTGAGTTTGATGCGACTGATGCGACGCAACAAGTTGCGTTGACGCGCATCGTGCGCGAACTCGCGGCAATCACTGAAAGTTATTACGACAAGTCGTTGGCGAATCTTGATGCGTTTGCGCCTGATAGCCAGCTTGCGATTCGCGCGTGCATTGACGTTTATCGCCAACTGACGCAGCGAATCGCCGCTTCGCCGCACGGCATCTTGCACCGTGAGAGCGTACCGGCGCGCGACAAGTTCAAAGTGTTGCCAGTGAGCAAGTATTGGGTTTTGCCGCTGGCTTATCTGCGCCCTTGAAAAGCGCAAAGCGTGTCCGTAGCCCGACCGTTAGCGAGGGCTACCTTCACGATGCGCTTGGTGATGCCGGAGGGGCGCAACGCCGAGGTAGCCCTCGCTAACGGTCGGGCTACGGACACG
>JANNUY010000409.1:0-4682 GCA_031414155.1 Acidobacteriota bacterium | reverse complement strand
TTTGGCATGGTTTTGCTCGTGTTGAGTGAGTAGGTGAATCAAGATAGCGAAATTACCATACCGAGCCGAGGGGCGAAAGCATACGAATAATTTATTACTGCAATGGCTGTGATAAGGCGACTAAATGGCAGAGGTTAGTTTTCAATAGATTCACCTTTTGGCGGTAAGCCGTTCACGCGTCAATTTGCTGGCGACCAATTCGCGCCACACGACAGCTTCAGCGCGGTCGGCGGCGGCTTCGAGCGTTTTCAGGAATTCATCGCGCTGACCGAGCCGATTCATCAAATCGCTCGTAATCTGTTCAGTCGGCTTAAGCGAACGCTGGTGCATCAACAATTCATTGGTCTTTTGCACAAACTCTTCGACTTTGGCGACTTTTTCGAGCGAAGTCAGAATGTCGGCGGCGTGCGCCATTTCGTGGCCGAGGACTTCGGCATAACGCTCGTCTTGCTTGAGCTTATCGAAAGGGATGAAGCCAATAGGCCGTATCGCGTCGGCGCCAGTATAAGCCGCATCAATGTTGGAAAGATTGAGCGAGATGACGCCCACATGTCGCTCGCCGCGCGGGTCGAGGCGTTCGATGCGAAATTGCCCTGCGGTCGAAGTAATGACGTTGTTTGATCGGTTGAATTCGATATAAACCGCGTGCCCGCTGGTTTCGATCCATTGCCATAAATTGATAAGCGTAGGGTGCAACCATTGCCCATCGGGGCTTTGTGCGAATACTAAGGTTTCAATGTTATTCCAGCGAAGCTGATCTTTGGGCGTGAGACGTTCGGTGCGCAATCCGGTCGGCAAAGAGTTTTCAGAACCTGAGACGTTCGCCGTTGGAAATAACAACAAGGCCAACAGCACCGCGAAACAACACCATACACCGCGTTGCATAAATATTTCCTTTGGGGATGCCAAAGGGTTGCAGTAACGCTGCGCCAAGATGGGCTGCGGGCGCAGGAAACTTTATCGAATGATTACGAAAGGGTTATCGAGAAACGACTGGATTATATGCAGCTTGAATTTTCGGTGTTAGCAAAATCTTCGTGATTGGCTGATAAATTCGAACCTGTAAAAAGGAGAAGACCCGAAAGTGCCTCACTCACTTTCGGGTCCTTTTACAATGCGAATCTCACTTGCTGTGAAACTTTGAAAGCGTCCATTTTGGCTATCGCAACAACCGTCCTCACTCCGTTTGCTGCGGCTACGACCGCTTTGTTTGATCGGCTAAACGCCCCCCTCTGGCAAATGTTCCAGAAGTTCCAGAAGAATTTTCAAGAAAAGTTTAAGCTACGAATTCACACGAATATTCACCCAAAACATTGACGTTCCAGACAGGTCTTTGCCGATTGAATGATTCAAGAAGAAAAAGGATTTGCCAGAAAAGGTAAAAGGCTTGATACCGCCTCACTCGGTATCAAGCCTTTGATATGCGAACTTTATTTGGAAGGTTCTGATGATCTGAGGTTTTCCTTTGTACCCTCACAATACTTGGGAATCCATCATCGTAATTGCGCCCTCACACGCCGCCCGCCAGGAAAAGTTCCCAGGAGAAATAACTTTTTTTCAGAAATGTTTAAGGTACGCGGAACTGCCTAACGCTGCGATTCCTAAGTTTGACAGTGATGAACACGGTTACAGATACTCCCGCCGCGATGAATCAACAGAAACCACGTCCCTTCCCAATGCCTGCCGAACCGCCTGAATCGCCCGAACTGAGTGCTTACGCGCCTACGGTGGAATCCATGAGCGACAAGTGGCGCGATATTCAAACCACCGAAGCGCCAGATCAGTCGAGCCAAAAGAGCGCCCCTAAAAGTTCAACGATGCTGGGCGTCGGCATTGGCATCGCGCTTGTAATTTTTTTGGCCCTAGTCGGCGGATTCTTGCTGCTGGTCTGGACAGTAAACCGTTAATTCTCTTATGGCACGTCATTCCATCAAACTCGGCTTGGAAGTTTTACTGACCGAACAAGTCGGCCTGTTGCGCAACGCTCGCGTAGGTTTGATTTGCAATCCTGCGACGGTAAATCACGCCTTCCGCCACGCGGCTGATCTCTTTCACGAACACGATCGAATCAATCTTACGGCGCTCTTTGGCCCGCAACACGGCATTCGCGGCGAAACGCAGGACAACATGATCGAATGGCAGAGCTTCCGCGATGCGCGCACGGGCGTGATGGCTTATTCGCTTTACGGCGAAACGCGCAAACCTACGGCTGAAATGCTCAGTGATTTAGATGTGCTGGTTTTCGACGTACCTGACGTGGGAACGCGGGTTTATACGTTTATCTATACGATGGCACTGGCGATGCAAGCGGCGAAGGAGGCGGGCAAGCGCGTGGTTGTGCTCGACCGCCCCAATCCCATCAACGGCCTGGACTTTGAAGGCTGCCTGCTCGAACGCGGCCACGAATCATTTGTCGGAATGTATCCGATTCCGATGCGTCACGGCATGACCGTCGGCGAACTGGCGCGAATGTTCAATGAAGCTTTCGGCATTGGCTGCGACTTAACCGTAGTTCCGATGCAAGGCTGGCGGCGCAGCTATTGGATGAACGAAACCGACGCGCCGTGGGTGATGCCTTCGCCGAACATTCCTACACCCGACACGGCTATCGTTTATCCGGGCATGGTTTATGTCGAAGGCACGACGTTGAGCGAAGGGCGCGGCACGACGCGGCCTTTTGAGATTGTCGGGGCACCTGCGGCAGACGCTTACGAACTGGCGGCGACGCTCAATGGATTGTCGTTGCCTGGCGTATATTTTCGCCCTCACAGCTTTCAGCCTACGTTTCAAAAACACGCGGGCGAAATTTGTCACGGCGTGCAGTTGCACGTGACTGACCGAGACACATTTAAGCCGGTCATCACCGGCATCGCGTTTATCAAGCTGATGCGCGACCTTTATCCATCTGGATTTGGCTGGCAGGAAAAGCCTTATGAATACGCCTTTGGCCGCGTATCTTTCGATGTGATTGCGGGTACGTTGCGCTTGCGGCAACAGATTGAAAGCGGCGTAAGCGTCGCGGATATCGCAGCTTCATGGCAAAGCGACGAACGCAGTTTTGCCGAAGCCCGCAAGCCTTATTTGCTTTACGAATAATCATGCTGACTCTCGACGAATACCTCATCGAAGCCGAACGCAACCACGGGCACATGTGCGCGGGGCAGGTGCTGGGCGTGCGAATGGCGATGCTGGGCTGTCGTTTGATCGGCCTCGAAGAACCAACTGTCGGCAAACGATTGATCGTATATGTCGAGATTGACCGTTGCGCGGCAGACGCGATCAATACGGTAACGGGCTGCCGGTTGGGCAAACGTACACTCAAGTTTCGGGATTTCGGCAAGCTGGCGGCTACGTTTTTGAATACGGAAAGTGGCGCAGCAGTTCGCGTCATCGCGCTTGAAGCCTCGCGCGAACTCGCCAAAATTCATTTCGGCCATTTGACTACGAAGAAAGAACAGCAACTCGCGGCGTATAAATCCCTTGCGGACGATCAGCTTTTTCATGTCCAGCGCGTCACCGTCGCGCTGCCGGAAGCTGACTTGCCGGGACATCCAAAAAGCCGCGTCGCATGCGAAGCCTGCGGCGAAGGCGTCAACGATAGCCGCGAAATTTACCGCGAAGGCCTTACGCTGTGTCGCGGCTGCGCGGGAGAGCGGTATTACGAACTGATAACGTAGCATTACGATGAGCGGACACGACCATCATCATCACGACCACAGTCACGGTGCTTCGCAGCGGCGTTTGTTGGTCGTGTTGTGTTTGACGTTTGGTTACATGTTGGCCGAAGTCGCGGGTGGATATTGGTCAAACAGTCTGGCCTTGCTCTCAGACGCAGGGCATATGTTCACCGACGTAGCCGCGCTGGCCTTGTCATTTTTTGCGATGCGCTTTGCTTCGCGGCCTGCCACGCCCAACAAAACGTATGGCTTTTATCGGCTCGAAATTCTCGCGGCCTTAGCCAATGGCGCAGCCCTCATCGTCCTCTCGTTGTTGATTTGTTTTGAAGCCTTTCATCGCATTCGTGAACCCGAAGCCGTGCAAGGCTGGACGCTGGTTTGGATTGCCTGTGGCGGGCTCGTCGTCAATCTGATTTCGGCAAAGCTGCTCTCGCATGATCATCATCACAGCTTGAATGTGCGTGGCGCATTTTTGCATGTGTTAGGTGATTTGCTTGGTTCGGTCGCGGCGATTGCGGCGGGCCTGTTGGTCGTATGGCGTGGCTGGCTTTGGGCGGACGCAGCGTTCAGCGTCATCATCAGTTTGCTGATTATTTATAGCGCGTGGCGGCTGGTGATCGAATCGGTCAACGTTTTGCTCGAAGCCACGCCCTCGCACATCAACCCTGCCGCCGTCGAAGCCGCGTTGCGCGAAATTGCGGGCGTACAAGCCGTACACGACCTGCACATTTGGACGCTTACCTCGCAACGCCACATCATCACGGCGCATCTCGTCCTGCGCGACGCAAACGAAAACCAGCGCGTTTTGCGCGAAGCCCGAGAGTTGTTACTTCAAAAATTCAGCCTTGATCACGCCACTTTACAACTCGAAGAAGCTCCGCCTCTGGTCAACATCGAAAGAAAAAAAGCCGCCTGAGTTACGGCAATTCACGAACGCGAAAGTGTTTGAATTCAATCGGCGAGCCTTCTGCTTCCAAACACAAATAGCCCGTGCTAGGCACCGCG
>JANNUY010000408.1:0-9974 GCA_031414155.1 Acidobacteriota bacterium | reverse complement strand
CTTAACTAACCAGTTAGGCCTTTACATCAGCAGGTGAAATAAACTTCCCACGGAATATTTACCGGCAATTCGACCAGACAAAGGAGCAGGTGAAAGTCCCCCCCACAGAAACCTTCAACCGACCTTCGCCCTGTTTCAACTGGCTAGAAATTTCAGAAATTTTTAGCGAAAGTAGAGAGATTGGTTGCTCAACCCGGGCCGCGAAGAACCATAAGGTCGCCGCATCGCCGACCAGCTTGCGCAAAGCCAATTCACTGGACGCGTCGCGCAAGCGACCTCCTCAATCGCGGCACCCCGATGGAGAAAACTGCGGGGAAACAGGAAAACGACAGGCAAAGAAAATAGGCATTACTGTCTTCACCTAACCTGTCACTGCGTTGCCATAGCCAGCCTGCCTGCTGTGGAACGTCACACCCGCTTAATTTTCCGAACGGTAATTCTTCCTGTTCCCCCAAATCGCGGCGCAGTACCGATAAATGAGAAAAGCAAAAAAGTATGCCGGTGATTTTTTATTAAAATCCAGATTAAGGGCGTACGAGTTGAAAGGCTGATTGGGCGATGACTTGTTCATCGGCGGAACGCAACTCGACTTGATAAGGCCCAGCGGCTAAGGATGCGACCGGCACTTCAGCGGCGACAAAAAAGAAGGGCTGATGCTTTTGCACACGCAACGGCCCGCTACGCCATGAGGAAGGCCCAGCGGAAGATTGCAACACCAGAAATAAAGGTTCGGTGACCGGCTGGGTGACTTCTAATTGCAATCGCACCCGCCGCGTAGTGTTCGTCAAAACCAACTGCGGAGCCGACGGCAGGGAGCGCACGTCATTGCGCTGCAAAGGCGGCAAGACCAAACCTAATACTTCACTTGGCCCTTTGGCTTTGGGCGTCACAGAAGGGCTGGCTTGCGTTGTGAGCGCCGGTAACGGTGGCTCGCTCGTAATCGTCGGCGTGGTAGGCGCAACAGCAGTGATCGGAGTCGCCTCCGCCTGGGAAACCAGCGCAGCAGATTCCTTCTCTCGGTTGGCTCGCTGCCAAAAAATCCATCCGCTCAAAATGCAAAGCAGAGCGATTGCGCCAGCCGTCGCCCAAGTCAAAGTCCATTTTTGTCGGCTGAAAAAATTCCATCGAGCGGTTGGGCCAGAAACGATTATGCGCTCAGGCGGAGGGGACGCGGGCGGCAAGGATTGCCAGGCCAGGGTGAAGGCCGTCCACTCGCGGAACATCGGCAATCGCTGCCATTGACGTGTCAGTAGTTGCTGTTCGACCACCGACAATTCGCCGCGCGTCCAAGCGTCTAACAACTCGTCACGCACGGATAGCAATTCGTCGAGGTAAGCCTGATCGGTGCAGTAACGCTCTTCGACAGCTTCTGCTTCGCTTTCTGGTAATTCTCCCAGCACGTAGCGTCTGAGCATTACGCGCTGCTCTTGTTGATGAGTCATACTTTTCCTTCACCCGTCTGCTTGGGGATTATAGCAACGCCGAAAAAGCCTCACGGCTTATTCATTCCTATCCTTTCTTCTCTATCATCCGTCCTACGTAAAACTACGTTCAGCAACTAAATGGTCAGATTAGAAATCCATTCTGCAATAAATTTAACCCTTGCGGCCCGCACATCGGGAGACGCAGGTTTCGAGCTTTTCCCTTATGCGAAAAACCCGCGACCGCAAAGCGTTGAGCGGAAGGCCGAGACGACGTGTCAAAGCCAAGCGGTTATCAATCGTCTCGCGTCCGCTGCCTTCGTAATAGGCTTCGATCAACTCGCGCTCGACCGGAGCCAATTTGCTGAGACATTCCTGCAAACACGCCAGTCGCCGTTCCTGTTGACGGCGGTCGTACTCGCGTTCCATCAACTCTTGCGGCGTGGGCGGACGATGCTCGCCGAGCAAGACGTTCTCTTCGAGTTCAACGTTTCGATGCGGCACGGCGAGGCGTTCGCGCCAGACGTTACGAGCCACCGCGTAAAAAAAGCTGCGCGGATTGGCCGCAAAAATCTCGCGGCCTTCCGCCAGCAGACGCGCGACGCGATCCATCACTTCGTCGGCGTCTTCCTGCCCAGAGGTCGAGCCGCGAAAGGCGAAATAGGTCGCCATCGTCTGACGAATCTCTTCGTATTCCGCCGCCGCCTGCTCAGGGTCTGGGTGCAAGGTACGCAACAATCCGGCCAAGCGTTCGCGGGTGAGTTGATTGCGTATGTGTGTGGTGGATTGAGACAACTTGGAAGGAATCCTTTGGATAATCAGTAAATCACGAAATCAATCAGAGAAGACAGGTAGTATCCTTATCCTGTGTTGCTGATTTTAAAGACTCAGCTTCATTGGCGAGCCGATGCCGCGACAGACGACTGACGACAGACGACAGAAAGGACAAATTCGTTGTTAATTTAAGCTATGAGGCAGAAGTAGTCTGTTCAAAAAAAGACAGGACGTTTGTAGCAACACACGATTAGGTCACTATCGAGATTTTAGAGTTGAGATTGCTGACTGAGATTGCTGACAAAGCCCTCGCTCGAAGCCCAATAAAGATTGAGCGATGTCGGGCCAATGGAAAATCTAAAATCTCAAATGGCAAATTGAAAATTCTTGGTGCTTCCGGTTTCGTGAGCTACCGATAATTGCAAAAATTCAAGCGAATGGCCTTGTCATTCACCATTCGCCTTGCAGCACGAAGCCTGCCCAATAATAAGGCGCTTGCCAACGCGGGTCTTTCAGCATTTGCCGTTGGGCGGCGCGTAACGCAGCGGCAGGAGCCAATGAATGCGCGCCCAACATCTCGGTATAAAACCGCTGCATGAATTCCACCGCCACTTCATCATTGACCTTCCACAGGCTCGCTACGACGCGGCGCGCGCCGGCGTGCATAAAGCCGCGCGTCAAACCGATTAAACCTTCGCCTTTGATTTCTTTGCCGAGCGCCGTGCGGCAACCGCTCAAAACAACCAATTCGGCATTCAATCTCAGGTTGAAAATATCCAGCGTACGCAACCAGCCGTTTTGCGCCGCGCCTTGTTGATTCACTTGCGACAGCGCCAGCGCAGAAAGCTCAGGCCGTTCGGTGTCTAACACGCTGTGCGTAGCGAAATGCACATAACGATATTGCAGCATCTCTTTACCCAAAACCGCTTCGCGGCGCGCGGCGAAATCGAGCGACAAAGTTCGTTGCGCTTCGGGCACGAGCGCAGCAATCGCTTCCGCCTCGCGCCGCGAAGCGGGCAAGCGCGGCAACGAAGCAGCGTCGTTTTCACTGCCGACAACTTCAGTGACAAGAGCTTCAGTGCCGACAGCGACTCGTTGATCGAATTTGGCAAAAACCGGATCGGCAAACAGCATCAAGGTTTTGCTGGCTGGCTCGCGCGTTGCCGCGTCTTTGCGCAACACCGCCAGCGTCGAGGCCGACGGCAGCGTCAGGATTTCATGCTGCGCAATCAATGGTTCGCTGCGCCCTGATTTATGCTTAACGCCGAACGGCAAAGCAGCGAACGGCAGGTAGTGCAACACCTCGTCCGCCACGATTAACACCCTTTTTTTGTGAGCCAGCCCCGCCAGCAGAGACGCCGCCGGTTGCAAGATCATGGCGCTGAAGGCCGCCGCTGCCGGTTGGATGTCGCGTTGCATACGCGCTTCCCAAACCGCGCGTTCGGCTATGGAACGAAACTGCGGCGGATTCCCCGGTTGTGTCAGCAACTGATAAAACCGGCGCGCGCGAGTTTCGATTACGGCGCGTTTCGGCAGTACGAAAACCGTGAGCGCAGTCCTCGTCGCGACGAACAGAAAGCTACGTTCTTCGCCCAGCGCATATTCCAGCAACACCGTGTCTTCGTCCAACACCTGTTGCTGGATTTGCGGCAAGGTCAACGATTGATCGGGCTGCTCACTGAGGTCTTCCCCATTGTCGCGCTGCGCCAGGTGCTGCATTTGATATTGCAGGTTCAATTCAGTCGTCAATACGGTCAGCGCGCGATTCAGTTCGTCGCGGCGCGGTTGGTCAGCGAGTGGAACTTTGCTTAACTCAGCTGCGGTGGTTTCGAGTTTTTCCCGCAGTTGCTGTTGGCGCGCGAGCAAGGGAGCAGGCGGCGTGGCATTGCTCAACAGCGTCATAAAAGCGCGTGCGCGACCGCGTTCGCTTAGGTGTAAAGCCTCGGCCTGGCGTTGCGCACGCTGTGCGGGAACGCGCTCGCTCTTTTGCATCAACAACTCGATCTGCAACGCATACGCCGCCCGTTGCGAGGCAAATAAGGTGGCGCGCAAATCGGCATCGAAGATACGCGCGTGCTGCTGTTCAATCAGCGCGATGGCTCGCTCATTCAACGCCAGCGCTTCATCAAGTCTTAATTGGGCACGCGCGGCTCGCGCCAAGCCCAGCCAGACCTCGCTCATCAAATCTTGAAACCCGCCGGTTTGGCTGAACGACTCTGCCTGACGAAACACGGCTTGCGCTTCTGCGTACTGCCGCAACGCCAAGTGTGCCTGACCGAGCAGCAACAAGGCTCTGACGCGCTGCGCCATGTTGACTTGCTCATCAGCACGCCAGGGCGACAGCAAATCGAGTACGTTTTGCGCTGCGCCGCGCCGCAGATGCATCTCCGCTTGCGCCAGTTGGACGGGGCTGCGATTGGGCACGGGGCCCATCTCGGCTTGGCGCAGTGCGGGAAGCCACTGGTCAAAGGCGCGCAGCCCTTGCGTTTCATCGCCTAACGCAAAATAACTTTGGCCGAGTCCCATCCAGGCCTGCGCTTCATGCATGTAGGCATATCTGGATTGACGATTCGCCCGCGCCAGCGCAACAGCTTCAAGATTCAAATCAATCGCTTTCCGCTGGTCGCCGCTCTTGCTGTAAATATCAGCCAAGCCACTAAGACCAGACATCAAGCGCAACGAGTCGCCGTCTTGCCGCGCGTACGTCATGACTTGCTGGGCGTAAGCGAGCGCGCCTTGAAAGTCGCCCCAGCGCGTAGCCAAGCGCGACAAATTATCGAGGACGTTGATTTCCTTATCACGGCGGCCCAACTGGCGGAAAAGCGCGCGGGCTTGTTGCAACGCCTGTTCGGCGGCAGCGCGCTCGCTCAACCTGATCAACGTGAGGCCCAGCAAATTGAACATCGTGGCATGGGGAAAGCGCGCGCCCACAGTTTCATAAAGCCGCGCCGCTTCCCGGCATTTGTCCACCGCCCGGCGCAAGGATTCGGTCGTTCTCTGCCCATACAACGTCATCGCTTCCTGCTTCGCCTGTTGGGCTAGGAACTCGGTTTTGTCCGTTTCAGTCGCGGCGTGCTTTTCGAGCCAGCGCAACCGATACCGTTTCGGCGCGGTCTGTCCGGCGTCGGGCGACAAGCGAATTTGATAGGCAGTAGCAGTCGTAGCGTGAATCACTACTTGCTGAGAATGTTGTGGGTCGAATTCGATTTGAAAAGCGATGCGCCCGGCGGCATCGAGTAAATCAAGGCTGACCCCGGCTTCGGCGCATTCAATTTCAAGGCGAGCGAACTCATGCGCCGCCAGCGGGATTTGATATGAATGCCGTTCGTTATGCTTTAGCTCGCTTTCCAGTACCTGACCAAACGATACCTGCAAAAAGCGATCTGCTACCGCAGGCGAGTTAGCGGGAAGGGCGGGCGCAATTTGTGCTACTGCGCCGAGGCATGGCGATGCCCAGACGCAAAAGCCGATCATCAGCTTCTGCCAATAAAAACGCATAGAGGGACTCGCTCCTCGTTGCGGGGGGGCGCACTGGCTGCCTGAAGCGGCGGGCTGCCAATACGAACTGTGCACCTGCGGACGTAAACGACAGAGATGCGTTCATTAGTGGAAAGTTGAGATGATTCGTTAATGAACTGTACTCGCTCGCGGCTGCACTGGCCGAGAGCAGGGGGAAAACAGTGGCGCATATTGCCAGCCGTCCACAGGCGTGGCAAGACACGTCCGAGACAAAGATTAGGAGGAAAGATCGGCAAGCTCTCGCAAAGCGAACAACAACCGTTCAATCTCTTCCGCCGTCGTGTAACAGGCGCAACCGATGCGCACCAAACCCGCTTCGGCGTAGCCCAATCGCTGGGCAACGGTGGCTGCGTAAAAATCGCCATTCGAGACAAACAAGCCTGATGACACCAGACGCCGCGCGACTTCGGTCGAATCCACGCCGCGCACCGCGAACGACACCGTAGGCGTACGTGCTTCTTCAGGCGATGGGCCGAACACTGTCACGCCATCAATCGCATGCAGGCCATCCCACAACTGTTTGAATAGTTCAGCGCCGCGTTCGTGCAGCGCGTTAAACGTATTCACCAACTGCTCACGCCGCGTCGTGCCTTCAGAAAGTGACGCAAGAAAGTTCACGGCTGCCGCCGCGCCGACGATGCCTTCCTGATTTTGCGTACCCGTTTCCAAACGATCCGGCGCTTCGTTCGGCGCAGGGTCGAGTTTCGGCACGTCCAAATTTGCCAACAATTCATGGCGTCCGTAAAGCACGCCTACATGTGGGCCGTAAAACTTGTAAGCCGAACACGCCAGAAAGTCGCAGCCCAACGCCTGCACGTCCGGCAATTCGTGCGAGGCGTAATGCACCGCGTCAACGTAACTCAACGCACCGACTTCACGCGCCATCGCACATGCTTTTTGAACATCATTGATCGTACCCAACGCATTTGACGCCGCGCCGATTGCCAGCACTTTGGTTTTGTCGGTGAGCTTGTCGGCTAAGTCATCCCAATCGAGCTGGCCGGTTTCGGTCAGCAGCCTGACGGTGCGAATCGTCACGCCGCGTTCGCGCGCCAACGCCTGCCACGGAGCCTGATTGGCGTGATGGTCGAGTTCGGTCGTCACGATTTCATCGCCGGGCTGCAAGCCGCGCCCAATCGCCCGCGCAATGTGAAACGTGATCGTCGTCATGTTGTTGCCGAAGCTGACTTCATTCGGCGCACAGTTAAAGAAATCCGCAAACGTCGCGCGCGCCTGTTCGAGCAAACGATCCGTCTCTTGACTCGTCGGATATTCCCAATGCGTGTTCGCATTGTGATGAAACAGATAATCCGTGATGGCTTCGGCCACCGCGCGCGGAACCTGAGTGCCGCCCGGCCCGTCGAAATAAGCTACGGGATTACCGTTTTCTTTGCGTTGTAGTGCGGGAAAGTGCGTGCGAATTTCTGTCGTAGCTAATGTCATGCGTGTTCCAGTTCCAATCGTTCTTCAAGCCAACGGCAAACCATTTGTTCGTATTCAGATTCGCCAGCGGAAGCCGCTACTATTTGCAACCTAACGACCAACGCCGTGGGCAATCGCAGAGCCGCAGGCGCGTGGTGTTTCGCCTTTGTCATCATTGTCTCAAAGTCTTCCGGCTGCATTTGGTGATAAGCCAACTCCGTTGCCGCTTGCTCGCTTTCTGAAAGTTTCTCAAATCGTTTATTCATCTTTTCCCTTTCCGCGCTGGCAAATCCCAACCGGTGAAGATACGCGCGCAACCGTTGCCTTTGTCTTGAAAGACCAACCTTAAACGCCGCCCGCGATCTGTGCGACCATCAAAAATGTAAACATCATCAAAACGTCGCTCATCCAAACAATACTCGTAATCGTGAAAAAAGCATTGCTCGACTTCATCCGGTTCGATGCCGTGATCGCGTAAATGCTGAGCGTTGCCGTTCTTTTTGCTTTCGTCATCCGCTCAAACTTATCCCAATCTGCTTCCGGCATGGCTAACCTTTCTGTATTGACTCAAACATTTGCCGCTTGCTTACGGTCAAGATACGGAATCGTCATCGGCCCTTCCGGCAGCACCGCAATCGGAGCATCCGCACCGATGCGTTTCAGTTCTTCCGCAATGAATGCGCCGATGTCTTGCACGGGTTCGAGATGCGCACGCAGCACTTCGTCAGGCGGAATTTCACTGAGCAAACCTACGCGGGCTTTCAAGCAGATGTTCGCCAGCAACTGGGCTTCCCATTGGTCGTACAGCGAAAAGCCCGGCGCGAGGATTGTATCCAGAATCGCTTGCGGCGAAGCGTGTTCAAACAACAGCTTCTTGAAATTGCCGTGCGCGGGAAAGCCATCGTTGCAACGCGCCGCTTGTATAATCAAACCATCTTGCGCCACGACTTGCGCGGCGGCTGACATGCCTTTGACGGCTTGATATAAATTCTGATCGAGCGGATAGCCGCTATTCGTAGTAACGACAATCGGAAACTCTTTTTCGCACGCCGTCATCACATTGGCTTTTGAGAACGCGCAGCCCGCCGCGTGCGCAGCCAGCACTTCGCCGCAAAAGAATTGCGTAATCTCGCGCTGGCGATTGATCGTGACGTTGATGCAAAAGTCCACGGGTAGCAACGCACCGTTGTGGCGAATCTGTTCCTGCGTCGGATTACCTATCAACTCACCCCAAGTGCTGCGCGGCGAGCCAATTACTTCAGCGCGGTGGTAATGCATGATCGCGTCAATGTCCGCCACTGCCGGAAAGATGCCTTTGTATCCACCCGAAAAGCCCGCCATAAAATGTGGCTCAATAAAACCCAACACGATGCGCTTGTCGGCTTCGACGTAAGCACGATTGAAAAATACGTCGCGTCCATCAGTGGTCTTGCCTGCCAACTTCAGCGTCGCCGCGTCGTGCGAATTGTGGTTGACGATGCGGTAATCCTTCACTACTTCAACGCCAACCATCCGCTCTAACTCTTCCGTCGTATTCACACGATGCGAACCCGTCCCGTTCACGATGACAAAATTTTCCGCAGGCACATGAGCGAGTTCAGCGAAAAGCCACGGCAGCAAACGTTCGCTCGGCAAAGGCCGCGTGATGTCGGGAATAACGACGGCTACTTTGTCGGTCGCGGCAATCAATTCGCGCAACGGCTTCGCGTTGATCGGCGCGCGCATCGCCTGTTGAAACGCGGCGGCTTCATCCGGCAGGCCGGGAATAAAACGCGGGGCCAAAATCGTAACGTTGTCAGATGGGACGTTTACGCTCAGTCCGGTTTGGCCGTATTGAAGATGAGTTTGCATGCGATTGAGATAGTTTCAGAAAAGTGAATTTGCTGGCCCCAGTGGTGCCGCAGTTACATGGCATCAAGCGCGCTGATGACTTCCTGCGCGTGCGTGTCGGGTTTCACCTTGCCAAAGACGTGAGCGATCTTGCCCGCTTCGTCAATGATGTAAGTGATGCGCGCGATGCCCATGTACTTTCTGCCGTACATGCTTTTTTCAACCCACGCGCCGTATTTCTCGATCATCTCGTGTTCGGGATCAGACAACAGCGTGAAAGGCAGTGAATACTTTTCCGTAAATTTCTGATGGGCTTTCTGATTGTCGGCGCTCACGCCCAGCACGACCGCGCCGCGCTTTTTCAGTTGCGCGAACTCATCGCGAAAGCCGCACGCCTCTTTTGTGCAACCCGGCGTATCGTCTTTCGGGTAAAAATACAGCACGATTTTTTGCCCTTTGAAATCGCTCAGTTTGACGGTCGCGCCCGTCGTATCTTTTAAGCTGAACGCTGGAGCTTTCGCTCCGACTGCCAACGTCGTCTCGTTATCAACTGCCATAAGTTTTCTCCTGTTCGAGTTCTATAAAAGTTTAGGGGATGGGTTGTAAGGTCAACGCAATGTTGCGTAACTCATCGCCTTCGATTTCGATCTCGGTCGTGGCAAGTTGAAAGCCACGCGCCTGTGCCGTTATGCGATACTTGGCTTTTTCGGCTTTGACGTTGAAGCCGAATTCGCCGCCTTCCTGTGAATACTTTTCTTGTTTGAATTTCTTGCCGCCGTCAATGCGTTCGATGGTGACGAGTGCGTTCGGCATGCTGTAGCCAACGCCGTAAAGCACCGCGCCGCGAATGACGGCAACCGGTTCACCTTCTTTGGCAAGGGTGAGTTCTTTGAGTTGCAAGGTCTCGCCGCCAGTGACTTCCTGGCGACGCGTGTTAGCAACCGTCTTGAAGCCCTGCTTCGCAAAACTCAGCATGTATTCGCCCGCCGCCAACTTCTCGAACATGAA
>JANNUY010000407.1:0-2061 GCA_031414155.1 Acidobacteriota bacterium | reverse complement strand
CTGATGCCACAAGGCGCGCGCAATCTCGGTGATGTAGTCCGGCGCGTAAGCATAAGCGCACAGCAATCCGCCAAAGATGGAGCCTACGTTAAACATCGTCGAGGCCGACGCTGGAATCGCGTAATAGCCTTTCGTATTCAGTACGCCCATCGCCACCGCCGCCAGCGAAACCATCATCAAAAAAGGCAACAGAATGCGCGTCATGTGTATGGCGAGCGCGATCATCTGTGCGCGTTCGGCTTCCCCGCCCGCCGTTTCGCTCGCGCCTACCAATAGGTTGACGATCTGCGGCGCGAAAACCATTCCTAACAACGTCACTACCGACAACACGACGATCAAGCCGTTGTTGACGAGGTTCGCCAAACGCCAGGCTTCCTTTTCACCTTTTTGGTTCAGAGTTTGTGTGAAGGTCGTCACGAACGCGGCTGACAACGCGCCTTCGGCAAACAGGTCGCGCAACATATTGGGAATGCGAAAGGCTACGGCGAAGGCTGCACTCGCCAGCCCCGTACCGAAAAACGCCGCGAACACCTGTTCGCGCACCAAGCCGAGGATGCGGCTGCCCATCGTAGCGATGCTTACGACGGTCGCGGAACGAGCCAGGCTTTGGGATTGCGGATTGCGGATTGCGGATTGCAGACTCGCGGACTCAGGCGCGTCCGTGGTTATCGGTTCAACATTCTTAGCTTGTTCACTCATCAATTAGTCTTCAAAATCCGCAATCCGCAATCCGCAATCCGCACTTACTTCTGGTTGGCTTTGACCAACAAATACATGATGGCTTTTTGTGTATGCAGTCGGTTCTCGGCTTCGTCATAAACGATGGAACGTTTGCCATCAATCACGTCGGCGTCTACTTCATCGCCGCGATGGGCGGGCAGGCAGTGCATGAAAAAAGCGCCTTTGGCCGCGTTGCTCATCAGCTTTTTGGTAACGCGGAAAGACGAGAAGATTTCGCGGCGGCGTTCGGTCTCAGCCTCGAAACCCATCGAAGCCCACACGTCGGTGTAAACCGCTTGCACGCCTTCCACCGCGTCGTATGGATCGTTCACGACTTCTATTTTTGCGCCCGTGGCTTTAGCTTCTTTGCGCGCGAGCTTCAGCACTTCGGCATCTGGCTCATAGCCCTTTGGACAACCGATGCGAATGTGTATGCCCAGTTTGGCTGCGCCGAACAGCAACGAGTGCGCCGTGTTATTGCCGTCCCCGACATAGGCAAACTTAAAGCCGCGCAAGTCATTGCCGACCTTTTCAGTCAACGTGAAATAGTCAGTCAACCCCTGACACGGATGCCCCAATTCAGACAAACCATTGATGACCGGCACTGAAGCAATCTCTGCGAGTTCGACCACCGTCTCATGGCTGTAAGTGCGCGCGACAATCAGGTCTACCCAGCGTTCGAGATTGAGCGCCATGTCCTTGACCGATTCGCGTTCGCCAATGCGTACGCCTTGATGATCGAGGAATACGCACGAAGCGCCCATCTGTGTCGCGCCCAGATCAAACGTCACACGAGTGCGCAAACTCGGCTTTTCAAAAATCAGCGCCGCGCTGCATCCAGCTAACGCTTCGGCGAAATCGCGCGGCTTGGCCTTGATGTCAGCCGTCGTTTTGAAAATGGATTGGACTTCGTTGCGGGTGAGGCCGTTGATTTCGATCAGGTCTTTTAACGCCAACTCGTTGCTCCTTGCTTTATCAACATTTGACGCCGCACAAAAGCAAGAATTTGCCACAGAGTCACCGAGACACAGAGTTCTTCAGCGGTTTTAACTATTTTCTTCCACCTGAATATCCTCTGTGTCTCTGTGCCTCTGTGGCAAATTTTTTGAGTTTTAGTGAACGCCATAAAAAAGAACGCGCAGTATAAGCGCATCACCAGCGCGCAATCCAACCTGCAAACATCTGGCAAAACGCCGCGCCTACCACTGTCATCGCAAAACCCCACAGCATCAATTGGCGAAAGAGTGGTTTCGCCGCTTCGGCGTCGTTGACCGCCGCGATGCACAATGCCCCGATGGTCGAAAGCGGCGATACGTCAACGAGCGCGGAACCTACGTTGAT
>JANNUY010000406.1:0-5807 GCA_031414155.1 Acidobacteriota bacterium | reverse complement strand
GCGTCGCATCGCACATATACAAATCTCCGCCCGGTGTCACCGTGATCTGGCCCAGATTGACGCCAAACGATATGCCGCTGACCAGAAACGTTCTGACATTGCCCACGTCCACGCTGCCCGTGCCGACAGTCGCCGCTGCCGAGCCGATATTCAGCACACGAATAATCGCGTCGAGCGAGTTGGCCAAATACAACAAATTGCCGTCGGGTTTGACGCCGATGCCAGATACGTTGCCGAGGTCAACCAGACTGCCCTTGACGTTGTCGCCCAGCGGATCGAGTCCGCCACCCGCGAGAAAGCGATTCGCGCCGGCGGGAATCGTTTTGCCCGATAACGTCACCGGGGCTGCCGTCGTGTTGATAAAGCGGATGCAAGACGTGTCGTTCAGGCGATCAACGACAAATAGCCCGCGTCCCAACGGATCGCGCGCAATAGACAGGATCACGCCGAAGGGCGATTGCAACGCCGGATTGCCTTCGCCATAGCCGCCCACGATGGTGTCAATGCCGGTCGCACCACTGCCCGCGCGCGTCGTCAGCGTCCAGTTATAAGTGCCCCCTGCGCTGTAAGCCTTCGATGGATTTTGTTGCGTCGAAATGGCTGAGCCATCGCCGAAATTCCATTCAAACGTAGGCACTGTCGCGCATCCCGTGGCCGTGGCTGTGCCCTGAAAACTGATCGCCGTGTTAACCGTGCTGTTAGCGGGTACGGTCGCGCCGCAATTGATGGTGCAGGTCTGCTCAACATCAAAAGCGCTGGCAGCCCGCGTCGCCGTGCGATTCGCGTTGGCCGTGGCGGTGGGCGTCACCTCACGCTGCGCACCTGATTTGGCGGAATTGGATTTAGCGTAGTTGATTGACCAGGTCAGCGCGGCGCTCACCAGAACCAAACTTGCAGCCAGTGCGACAATGCGGCCCGTTCGGGTGCGCAGGAAAGAGAAGCGATTCGTCATCATTTTCTTCACGGTATTCTTGTTTATGGAAGTAACAGGATGTTGGGACAGTCCCCTCTGAACAGTCATAGCGATAACTCCTGGGCGATAACTCCTGATCGGACAGCAAACGGCCTAAAGACTCATCGCTGTCTGGCAATGTCTCGGGGATTTGGTGGTCGAACGATGGTCGTTCGACCGTTAGACGCAAGGTGTGTGTAGTCTGTGTGAGCGTCTTTTTTTGATTTCTGTAATTGCTCTTGATGCCTGCCCCCACTCTTCCGGTGGTTTGGCTTTGGCTCAAAATAAATAATTTTTGCAGGGGCTTTTATCGCGGGGCGATCAGCCATACAGCTTATCCATAGGATTCAGCCGACTGGCTCAGATGAGAATTAGATTCATTCGCGCGAATATGCAGGGTTGTCAGGATTAGTAAAATGGAGCCGACTGCCGGATTTGAACCGGCGACCTACTGATTACGAATCAGTCGCTCTACCAACTGAGCTAAGTCGGCTTATTGCCCGATATGAAGCGATAACAGCCACAGCAGTGACGAGGCAAGAAGTACTGAGAAATGCTGTCAAAATCGCCTTGCTCGAAAGCACAAGCATCTTACAAACCGCTTTCCCTCATTGTCAATCGGCGCTTCTAATTTATTCGCTCAATCCATCGCGGCGTGCGCGGCATTATGTGAAGAGACTTTCGGCTCCTGGTACTGCAACTGATAGAGCCGATAATAAAGCCCACGTTGCGCCAGCAACGTTTGATGATCACCGCGCTCGCGCACTTCGCCCTTGTGCAGCACGATGATCTGGTTGACGCGTTGTATCGTCGAAAGTCGGTGTGCGATGACCAGCGAAGTTCGCCCCTGCATCACGCGGTCAATCGCGGCCTGAATGAGTTGCTCGGTCTCAGTGTCTATGCTCGACGTTGCTTCATCCAGGATGAGTATGCGCGGATCGAAAGCCAGTGCCCGCGCGAACGAAATCAATTGCTTTTGCCCTACCGAAAAACCGGCTCCACGTTCGCGGACCGGCGTCGCATATTGTTGGGGCAATTGATTGATAAATTCGCTCGCTCTGACCTCTTGCGCGGCGGCTCTGATGCGGTCATCACTGATCGCGTTGTTTCCTAATTTGATATTGCTCGCCACATTTCCAGAAAAAAGAAAGACATCTTGCAACACGACGGCGAAATTTTTACGCAATTCATTAAGCGGCCAGTCTTTGATATTGACCCCATCCAGCCAAATTTCGCCGCGTTGAATGTCATAAAACCGCATCAGCAAATTTGTAATCGTCGTTTTGCCCGACCCCGTTGCCCCCACAAAGGCCGTCGCTTCGCCCGACGCGACGGTGAACGAAACGTCTTTCAACACCCAATCTTCGTCTTGATAGGCAAACCAAACGTTTCTGAATTCGATGCGCCCGACGGCTTGCGCTCCGGTCGCGGGCAAGCGCGGCGTTTCGGCATCGGCAATTTTGTCCGGGGTGTCGAGCAATTTGAAGACACGCTCGCTCGCCACGACCGCCGCCTGCAACACGTTGTATTTATCGCTGATGTCCTGAATTGGCTGCCACAGCCGTTGCGTGTATTGCAAAAACGCGACGAGCGTCCCAATCGTGATCGCGTTTTGAATCACTTGTCCGCCGCCATACCAAACAATCGCGGCGATGCCGATGGCAGAAATCAGGTTCACCAGCGGATAGAAAACCGCGTAATAAAAGTTCGTTTCAAGATTGGCCTGTTTGTGCGCCGCGTTGATTTCGCCGAATTGGTCTAGGGCTTTGGCTTCGCGGTTGAAAAGCTGTACGACCTGCGCGCCCGCGATGTGTTCCTGCGTGAAAGCATTCAGCCGCGCGATTTTGGCGCGCACCGCGCGAAAGCCTTCGCGCGCGCCTCGGCGAAACCACGCTGTCGCCACCATCAACAGCGGAATCACCGCGAGCGAGACCAATGCCAGTTGCCAGTTGAAATAAAACATCAGGCTCAATGCGCCCGCGATCAACACGACATCGCCCAACACTTCAACTAGACCGGCAGTGAAAAGTTCGTTGAGCGAATCAACATCGCTGGTCAGCCGCGTGATGAGGCGGCCCACCGGTGTTTGATCGTAATAAGCGACTTCGATGGTTTGCAGCTTGTGGAAGATTTCAGCGCGCAGGTCATACATCACGCACTGGCCGATGGTGTTGAGGGCTACGTCTTGAAAGTAACTCAGTCCCAACGTGACAACGAGCGTCAGCAGATATGCCAGCGACAACCACATAATGCCGTCGAACGCACTCATTGCTGCGAGCTTCCCTTCGCCCGCCGGTTGAATGTAGCCGTCCAAAGCCCATTTCACGAGCAGCGGGCCGATTTGGCGCACGAGATTGAGTACGATGGTTAAAGCCAACGCGCTGACGACCAGCCGTTGATAAGGCTTCAAGTAACGCAACAAACGTCGCGCCGCCTGGCTGTCATATAACTTGTCGAGTTTTTCCTCTTCGTGATGATTGGGGTGTTGAGTTGCTTGCGCCATTCGGTTATCAGGAGTTGGGTTGAGTCAGGGTTAGAAAGCGATTTCTTCAATGGCTTCAAAATCTAGGTTGACGGTGTCAGCGAGTTCGTCGTCTTCGAGTTCGTCAAGCGCACCAGCTACGTCGCCGCGTTCGCAGAGCGAGCGATAAACGCAGAAGCGGCATTTCTTTTTGTCTTCAGTCAGCGCCCATTCGTAATCCTTGCCGATGTCACTCAGCAGTTGTCGGAGCCGCATTTCATCACGTTGCATCGTCTCGGCGTCCGCTTTGAACTCAAGTTGCGAACCGTCAGCGGCAAACCAGTAAACCATCCGAATGCGTTCAGCCTGAATGGACTGTCCGTCGTTGAGCCAATCGCCTGCGTGCTTTAACACAAAAGGGTAAACCAGCGTTTGCATTCGTGAGGCGAGGCGCGCGCGGTTGGCGGGCTTACCGGTTTTCCAGTCCACGATGAGGAAACTGCCGTCCGTCTGCTTCACGATCAAATCGTATTGCGCCATCAACAAGTTTTCGTCGAGCGCCGCCGTTAGCGTAATTTCTGGATAACGCTCGGCAGCCCATTGTTTTTGTTGGGTTTGCCATTGCAGATAACGTTGCCACCACGCGCGTAACTCTTCGTCATCGTCATTATGGTTGGGTAAAGTCGCTTCCAACGTCGCCGCCGGTACGCCGAGCGCGTGCTGATGAACCAGGTGATGAAAGGTCTGTCCCTTTTGCGTTTGGGTTTCGTGTTCGAGCGCGGATTGCGTTTCGAGCGCAGGCCAACGCACGTCGCGCACATAACGCAACTCGAACCGCCGCGCGCAATCGGCGTAATCCTGCAAGGCGCTTTGACTGAATGCGAAATCTTCGGGTAACGGCATAACGGCGGGCAATATATCGCGTTCTCACGAAAACAGGGAATCGCCTCACCAAATTAAAGAATTTGCCACAGAGGCACAGAGACACAGAGTTTTTTAGGAGGGGAGAGGAGTCTAGTTTTTCAGTGGTTGCGATCAACGAGTGAGATCACAACCTCTGACTATCTCTGTGCCTCTGTGGCAAAAACGAGAATGGTCAAAATTGCTTGATACCATGCGGTTTGTTACCATCCCGCTACTTCATCAACAAGGTAATCTGCCTGCCCGACAAGGCCGTGAAGCGAGTCGTTTATGCCAAATTTATCAATACTTTTTCTTTGCTTTGCCTGCGTGCTGGGTGCGTCGTGCAATACGCGCTCGACTGCGCGCTTACCCGTGACGGGCAATAACTCTACGAGCCTGAACGTCAAAGAGGCGCGCGAGTTATTGCAACATCTGGGCGGAGCCAACTGGTCGCGCGAACAGATCGAACTCAAAAGTCTCAGCAATGGCGTAGGCAGCGACAATGCCGTCGTCGAAGCCCGGCTCGAAACCGCGTTTCGTTTCGCCAAGAAAGACGGTGACTGGCGCGTAGCCGAAATTCGCCTCGGTGACCGCCAGTGGGAATCGCTCGAACTCATCGAGATTGCCGTGCGCAAAGAGAAAGAGCGCCGCACCGCCGGATTGTTGCAACGCCTTGCTGACGGCGTCGCAGCTTATCAACGCGAGCAAGGCGCTTATCCGACGACGGACGAAATCGCTGCGTTGTTAGATTTCATCGCGCCGCGTTATCTCGGCGACCCGGTTCGTTTTGACTGGTGGGGCACACAGTTTAGTTATCGCGGCACGGCGACCGGCTATCGGCTGAGTTCCGCCGGAGCCGACCGCAAGAACGGTACGAACGATGACATCGAATTGGAAAACGGCGTGCTGCGCGCGCAAAACGAATAGCTTATGGAATATGTGGCAGTCGAACATCAAAATGAATTAGATCGTCGCTGGAAACTTACGGCGTTGTTGCTTGCATCCTTTGCCTTCACGCCCATTGTGCTGGTGGTCGTAGGGCGCTTTCTCATCAAGGAAAGTTTCGACGGCGACTTAGCGCGTTACTATCAAATCACCAGATTGCTTTATGGCGGTACGATCATGATTGGGCTTGCGGTAATTGCGTTGCGTCGTTTGGGTACGATGTGGGTAAGTCGTGCGAATGCCAGTGCCACGCGCAAGCTCAACCAATTGCAAGGTCTGACGATCATCACCGCTGCGTTGGGCGAACTCATCGGCATCTTGGGCTTTGTGGCGTTTATGATTACCGGTGATTTTCAGTTTTGCTGGCGCTTGGGCGTCGTCAGTCTGGTGGTTATTTTGTATTGCTTCCCGCGCCGCGCTGAATGGGCGCGTGCGATGGCGAACAGCTAAGAGGCAACGTTTAATGGCTTGGGGTAATAACGAAAACAAACTGAAAGCGTGCCAATCTTGCCGCGCATTGATTCCGGCGAGCGCGGCTGAGTGCGA
>JANNUY010000405.1:0-3224 GCA_031414155.1 Acidobacteriota bacterium | reverse complement strand
GTTCTTTCGTCAGGTGCGCATAGGCCGTCAAGGTCGTCCGTTCCGCATCTTCAAATTTCGTACGATGGTCGCCGATGCCGAAGCGCGCGGCGCACAGATTACGGTCGGCGCTGACCAGCGCATCACGCGCGTGGGGCAGTTCTTGCGGCGTACGAAACTCGACGAGTTGCCTCAATTGCTGAACGTGGTTAAAGGCGAAATGACCCTGGTTGGCCCACGGCCTGAAGTGCCGCGTTATGTGGCGCAATACGGCGAAGCGGAAAAGCCGCTGCTGGCGCTTACGCCCGGCATTACCAGTGTGGCTTCGTTGCAATTTCGCCGCGAGAGCGAATTGCTGGCCGCGCAAGCCGATCCTGAAACTTTTTACCTGACACAGGTGATGCCCGAAAAAGTGCGCATTGATCTGGCGTATGCGCGAAGGGCCACGGTGATGAGCGACTTGGCCGTAATTGCCAAAACGCTGACTTGCCTGTTTTTCTGACCTGTTTCCTGGATTGATTTCCTGAACCCGGTTTTTCTCGTTAAAGAAAAACTGGCCGCTTCCCTTAGGTACCGTCCCCGATCTGTAACGGTGTGCCCCACCTACACAAATTGGTTAAGCATTAAATTTGGGTGGTGCCAAATCATGATGAATAAAACTACGCTGGCGCAGCACGCAGCATATTTGCAGTCGCAGGCTGTCCGGTCGGAATCACGGCTGGGTTTATTTAAAGGCTTTATGCAACGCGGACTCAAAAGGTGGCTTTCGCATTCCATCCTGAATCGCCAAGTGCAAATGGCACTCGATGGCGCAGTGGCAGCGCTCTGCTTCGTCACCGCGCACTTGCTGCGTTTTGACGGCTGGCCGCCTCAAACCGAAGTGCGCCGCCTGGTTTTCTTCCTGCCTTATTTGATCGTCGCGCGAATTACGGTTAGCCATTTCACTGGCTTGTATAAACGCATCTGGCGTTATGTCAGCTTGCCTGACGCGCTGCATCTGGCAAATGTCGTCGCCATCGTGTCGGCGGGCATGCTGGCCTTGCGTTTTATTTTCGCTGACACCGAAGAATTGCTGACTGTGCCCATCGGCGTCATCGGCATGGATTTCGTACTGACCACGGTCAGCTTGATCGGTACGCGTTTGATGTGGCGCGTGCTGTGCGAAAACGCCTCGCGGCCTTCGATCACGCAACCGCTGCATCGGCAGCGCGTGCTGCTTGTCGGCGCTGGCGAAGCCGGCATCATGACCGCCCGTGAAATCACGCGTCGCCCCGATCTGGGCATGACCGTGTGCGGTTTCGTGGACGATGAACCCGGCAAAGCGAATACGATCATTCAAGGCCACAAGGTATTAGGCACTACGGAAAACCTGCCGGAACTCGTGCGCGCGCTTGATATTGACCAAGCTGTCATTGCCATCGCAACGGCGCAACGGCGTACGCTGCGGCGCATCGTCGGTTTGTGCGACACCGCTAAAGTGCCGGTAAAAATCATTCCCGGCTTGCACGAAATCATCGGTAACAACGTCACCATCAGCAACGTCCGCCCAGTTGAAATCGAGGACTTGCTCGGACGCGACACGATTGATGTCGAAACCTGGCTCGCCTCCAGCAAGAGCAGTTACTTACGCAAACGCATTCTGGTGACGGGCGCGGGCGGTTCTATCGGACGCGAACTTTGCCGCCAATTGCTGGCGCTTGATCCGGTTTCGATCATCATCCTCGACAAAGACGAAAACGCTGTGTTCGAAGCCGACCGCGACATGCGTCAATGGCTGGCCGAACTAAACGCGACCGGCATCGAGGTCACGCCCGTCATTTGCGACTTGCGTATGATCGGGCGCTTGCGTGGCGTATTCGACAAGCACCGTCCTGAAGTCGTCTTTCACGCCGCCGCGCACAAGCATGTGCCGCTGATGGAAAGCAACGTAGCCGAAGCCATTCTCAACAACATCGTCGGCGCGCAACGGCTGCTCGAAGTGTGCGACGAATTCAACGTGCCGCGTTGCGTGTTAGTTTCGACCGACAAGGCCGTGAACCCCACCAACATCATGGGCGCGACCAAGCGCGTCGCCGAACTCTTGTTTCAACGTCAGGCGCTCACGCTCAACGGCAGCAGCCAGTATTCGTGCGTGCGTTTCGGCAACGTGCTCGGTTCGCGCGGCAGCGTCGTGCCGATCTTCCGCGAACAGATCAAAGCGGGCGGCCCGGTCACCATCACTCATCCTGAGGTCGAACGCTTTTTCATGACGATTCCCGAAGCGGCACAATTGATTATTCAAGCGGGAGCTATAGGGCAACGCGGCGAAATTTTCGTGCTGGACATGGGCGAGCCGGTCAAGATGGTAGATATGGCGCGCGATATGATTCGTCTTTCGGGCTTGACCGTCGGCGAAGACATAGACATCGAATTCACCGGCTTGCGGCCCGGCGAGAAGATGAAAGAGGAATTGCTCATCGCCGAAGAGGGCACGCAAACCACCAAACACGAGAAGATTTTTGTTGCGCCGCCTTTGCAGTATGATTTCGCGCGCCTCGACGATGTCGTAGGCCAACTCGTCATCGCCGCCGAGGTCGGTGACGAAGAAGAAATTTATCGGCTCTTTACCGCCATGCAGATCGGCTTTCGCTCTTCTCGCAGTTGGCCGCAACTGGCGGCGCGCAAAAGTGCCAATAGTGAAAGCCTCTCTGAACTCGAACTCGCGCTGCCGTCTCGTTAATAGCGCGCGCGTCAATCGCCCTGAACGCTTTTTACGAAACAGGTAACGCATGCAAAAACGCTTTTTTTCCATCCGCACGCTGAGTGTTCTTTTCACCCTCGCGCTGATTTTCAATTGGGTAGGGCAGGTTAATAACCTGCCCTACCTTTCTGCTAAAGCCCACGTTGCAGGACAAGTTGGAAACCCTTCTGCTCCGCGTCGTAATCTCGGGCTTCTGTTCGACAAGCTGCGCGCGCGCAAAACCGTGACAGTCGCTTTCTTTGGTGGTACGCACGCTGCCGCGCCCGAAGCCAAAACGCCTTATCGCACGCATGTCATCAACTGGTTCAAACAACAATATCCGCAAGCCCGCCTCAACGAACTGAATGCCGCCGTGCCGGGCACGGGCATCAGCTACGCAGCCTTGCGCGCGCGCCGCGACCTGATTGCCTACAAACCCGATCTGGTCTTTTTGGACTTCGCTTTGCCCGAAAGCGCTGAAGCTCCGGCGACAGAAGAAGCCTATAAAAAGGCGCTCGAAGGCGTG
>JANNUY010000404.1:0-7892 GCA_031414155.1 Acidobacteriota bacterium | reverse complement strand
CCTCGTCAACGATCAGGCCCGTGTCACGCATGTGCTGCCCGTCTCAACCGGCAGCGGCGAAGAGTTCACCTCAGAAGGCTGGACGCGCGACGCAATCACGCCGCCGGGACGGTTTAACATCCAGCGCAAAATCGTCGGCTGGCACAAGAGCGCGTTGGGCATGATGCATTCTCCCAGTTATCTGTTTCTCGGTCTGGCGATTCACGGCTCGGCCTCGATTCCGACCAAGCCCGCCAGCCACGGTTGCGTACGCGTGCCGGTGTTCGCCTCAGCCGCGCTCGCCAAACTAATGCCAAAAGATACGCCGGTCGTGGTGTATGACGGCTTGAATCCATTTCTCTCATTTCAACTTTTAACGCCTATGCGGTTGCGCGCGTTGGACGTGAAGGCTTCGAATTAAACTGGGTACGCGGGCGTCCCCGCCCGCTCTGCCTGCAAAGCGGGCGGGACGCCCGCGTACCCAGGCGGTTGCCCATCCCGCGCGGCGTGCCTAGAATGCCGCCGCACGATGAATTACGAACCACTTGTTCCCTTCGGCTGGAACGCACACTTCCAATCACACTTTCAACCTTACGCATCGAACGATGGCGAGGGCGGTTTTGAACCCGGTCGCGTCGCCCTCGAATACAATCAGTTCTATCGCATTTACACAGCGGCGGGCGAGATACTTGCTGAGACGACGGGCAAGCTGCGTTACGAAGCCGAAAGCCGCGCCGAGTTGCCGGCTGTCGGCGATTGGGTTGTGCTGAAAAAACGCCCCGATCAAGAACACGCGCGCATTCACGCAATCTTGCCGCGCACGAGCCAGTTCACGCGTAAGGTCGTAGACCGCAAGACCGAAGAGCAAGTCGTCGGAGCCAACATTGACACGTTGTTATTGGTGACTTCGCTTAATCAGGATTTCAAGCCGCGTCGGTTAGAGCGATATATTGCGGTCGCGGTCGAGAGCGGCGCGCGTCCGGTGTTGCTGTTGAGCAAGTCCGATCTTTGTGACGATTTACCTGACAAGCTCGCGGCGCTCGAAGCCCTCGCCGAACACGCACCGATTCACGCCATCAGTGCGAAGGAAGGCATTGGACTCGAAGCCCTCGCGCCTTATTTCGTCGCGGGGCAAACCGTAGCGATTCTCGGTTCATCGGGCGTGGGCAAATCTACGCTCGTCAACCACCTGATGGGTTTTGACCGACAAAAGGTCAAAGAGATTCGCGCTGGTGACGGCGAAGGCATGCACGCTACGCGGCACCGCGAATTGATCGTGTTGCCGTCGGGTGGCATCGTACCCGGTGGACTTGTTTTAGATACGCCCGGCATGCGCGAGTTGCAGCTTTGGGAAACCGACGACGGCATGGAACAGGTCTTCGGCGATGTCGAAACCCTCATCGCCGCGTGCCGTTTCAGCAATTGCAACCACCAAACCGAACCCGGTTGTGCGATTCGCGGGGCGCTCAAAGACGGTACGCTCGAAGCCGCGCGCTATCACAACTACGTCCGGTTGCAGGGCGAACTCGCACATCTGGCGCAACGACAGGAATCGTTCGCCGCGCTGAAAGAACGCAAACAACGCTGGAAAAAACTCGCCCAGGCGGGCGAAGAACGCGGACGGTCTAAACGAGGTGACTAGCGGTCTGTGGCTAGTGGCTAGTTTTTTCGAGCCACTAGCCACTAGCCACTAGCCACTAAATAAACCGGAAACTAAGTTTCTTTGCATGTATTCTTCGCCGCGTGGCGGCGGTTGAATTTAGGCAGGTCGTTCACGGCCTGTGACGAACGACGTGGGGTTCGCGTCCCAGCGGGACGATTGAATCTGACGCGCCTGATTCAACTGATTCTGATTCAACCGTCCCGCTGGGACGCGCGATATCGGCTTCGCGCTCGCAGGCCGTAAACGACGTGCCTAAGTTCAACCATCCAGCTGGGACGAAGAGTTAATGCAAAGAAACTTAGTTTCCGGTGCACTAAACATGCTCGAACTCAAACAACTCTCGAAACACTACGACACGCCGCAAGGCGCGCTGCCGATTCTGCGCGATTTGAATCTGACTTTTCAGCGCGGCGACGCCACGGCCATCACCGGCCCGTCGGGCAGCGGCAAGAGTACTTTGCTTTATTTGCTGGGCGTGCTGGACAAGCCGTCGGCAGGCGAGATCAAACTCGAAGGCCGCAATCCGCACGCGCTCGACGCCAAAGCGCAAGCCGCTTTTCGCAACGAACACATCGGCTTCGTCTTTCAAGACCATTGCCTATTGCCGCAATTGAGTGTGCTAGAAAACGTGTTGGCTCCTACGTTGGTGGCTGAGAAAAAAGCTGACTATCTGTCTCGTGCGCAAGAGTTGCTCGCGCAAGTCGGTCTCAGTGAACGCCTCACGCATCGTCCTGCCGAACTTTCAGGCGGCGAAAAACAGCGCGTCGCCATCGCGCGCGCGTTGATCTGCCAACCGCAATTGCTGCTCTGCGACGAACCCACCGGCAACCTTGATCGCGCGCGCGCCGAACAAGTCATCGCACTGCTGCTTGAGCTACACAAAAAGCAAAACACGATTCTGTTCGTCGTCACACACAGCGCCGAACTAGCCGCACATCTCCCGCAACGGTATGAATTACGCGAACAACAGTTAATTAAGTGCTGAGTGCTGAGTTTGAACACTTTCAACTCAGCACTCAGCACTTTCGCTACGGCTTGCCTTTGATAATGTCTTTGAAGAAACCGCCGAGGCCTTTCTTTTTCTCTTTCGGTTTTTCTTCTTCAATCTTTTTGTCTTTCTTCTTTTTGTCTTCTGGCGTAGGCGTCGCCTTTTTCATTGGCGTAGGCGGCGGGTAAATCTGGCGCGCCGTGGGTGCAGGCAAAGGCGTCGCCTTTTTCATTGGCGTCGCGGTCGGCACCGGTTTAGCTGCTGGTGCAGCTTTCGGCGTCACTTTGGGTACGACTTTCGGCGCAGCCGTCGGCGAAGGTTTGGCTTTGGGTGAAGCAACCACACGCGGCGAAGCATTTGTGTCGGGCGCTTTGGGCGTAGGCGTGAGAGTGGCTTCAGGTGTTTCGGTCGCAGTCGGCGAAGGCATACTAAACGTTGAACCTGACGGCAAATTGGGCGTCGTCGAATCAACATTGCGCATCATCGCGTAAGGGATGCCGATCAACGCGGCGAGTCCGGCCACTGCTAACCACATCACACCTTTCTTGCGCTTGGCGGGCGTGACATCGTCGAGTTCGACTACGACTTCGTCATAAAACCCAGCCTGGTTGGCAGTGGGTTGAGTGACCGCCACAGGACGCTGAGGCGCTGTTGCTTTGGGTGAGGAAGATTCCGTAATCGGCAAACGCGAAGTTTCAGCAACTTCACCAATTGAGCCAACTCCGTCAACCGGGCGCGTATGGCTTCGCGCATTTGGCAATACATTGGGCAAAGGCAGCAGGTCGAATTCATCTTTGGCAAACTCAGTTGCGGAAGGCGGCAATTCGGGAATCGTCGGCGCGACCCCGCGCAAGGTTTCAAACGACGGCCCTTCGTTCGTATCAGGAGCATCAGGAAAATCAGACCCCGCAGGCATCGGCACCGAAACCGTTGCGCCTTTCGCTTCCGCCGCTCTCGTTGACGCACCGTTGGACGAAGACAGCCAGCCACGCAAGGCCGTTTGGAATTCAGCCGCTGAACCAAATCGCTCTTCGGGATTTTTTGCCAGCGCACGCACCATTAAGGCTTCGACCGCTACGGGAATCAGCGGGAAGTAATTGCGCGGCGAGGGTACGGGGTCATTCAAATGCGCCTGCCGCATGGCTTCGTCATTCGCGCGGCGAAAGGGCAACAAGCCCGTCACCAATTCATAAAACATCGCGCCCAACGCGTAAACATCCGACCGTGCATCGAATCCGGCTCCGCGCAATTGTTCAGGCGCGCGATAAGCCAGCCCGCTTTCAGAAGTGTGTACAGCCTGATCGCCCAGCGCGTAAGCCAAGCCCACGTCCGTCAGTCGCGCTTTGCCATCGGCGGCGATCATCACGTTGGCGGGTTTCAAATTACCGTGCGCCCAGTTAGCGCGTCCCAACCACACCAGCGGTTCGCAAATTTGCACCATCAACTGCACGGCCTCTTCCGCCGACAGTACTCCAACGCTTTTTAGCGTAGCCGCCAGCGTGCGGCCTTCGATCAATTCGGTGACAAGATAAAGGTCGGCTCCCTGTTGCAGAATCGTATAGAACTCGGCCAATTGCGGATGGCGCAGTTGCGCAATCGAAGGCGCGAGTTGGCGCAGCCGTTCGTTCACCGCAGCCTTTTCGGTCAATGCCGGATGCAGCGCCTTGACCGCGACCGCACGTGACCGCCCTTGATCGAGCGCGCGATAGACGACGCCGTGCGCACCGCGACCCAATTCTATTTCCAGTTTGTAATTGCCGATAACCTTGCCGAGCATAGCTCACGCCTTTATGAAGAAAGTGCTTCTACCTTTTCTACTACGTTGTTTAGTGGAAAAGGATTCTCGCCGTTACAACAGGCTTGTCAATCAGGCTTGTCAATCAGGCTTGTCAGGCGGGCTGGTCATTCAATTGCGGATCACGAATAACCCTTTGACATAGCCGATCTCGTAAATCATCCACGCGCCTACACACAGGCTGAATCCGCCCGCCAGCAAGCGGATGGCGTTATGCGCGGCGGCGTGGCGCTCCGCCGTCCAGTAAGCAGGCAAACTCAGCAGCACACTCATCAGCATCATCCCGCCTATCGAACCGAGTCCGAACACGAAGAGAAAGAGGAATTTTTGCGAAGTGGCTGAGAGCTTGGCAACGGCGAGAAAGAGCAAAGCTGCGCTGCCTGCCATGCCGTGTACGATGCCGATCAGCAAAGGCCGCCAACCTAGCTTCACCCCCGTCGTAACGGATACGTGCGAATGCGGATGCGTAGCGTCATATGACCGGTGCGCAAAGTAATGTCGCAACACGTTTAGGCCGAGCGCCACCAGCATCACGGCTACGCCGAATTCCAGCACCTGTTCAAATTCGAGGCTGATGCGGAATTGCAGCAGAATCACCAGCACACCCGCCGCCAGCAAAGAGAGCGTATGCCCCACGCCCCACCAGCCGCCGATCAGCGCCGAACGCCACAGGCTGCGGCGTTTGACCATCATCGTCGAGACCGCCGCGAGGTGGTCGGGGTCGAGCGCGTGAAATAACCCCACGCCAAAACCTGCCGTCAATACGGCCCAATTAGAAACTACCTCGGCTGCCGTCAAGTCCATCGTCTGCTCCCACGATTTTTTCGCACCACACACAAGAACGGCGAGCGTACGGGAAAAGCCGCACGCTCGCCGGTGAAATTACGCCCAAAGGCGACACAGCGTTTTTACTCTTCGATCACGCGCGTGACAGCCCGTCCGTTGAGACGGCTGCTGCCAACGCCGCGCGCAGGTGCCGCAATAACGCCCTGAGACGCTGGTTGTTCGGCCTCCAAGGCACTCGTGCGAACCAGCGAAATTGAATAGGCTCCGGTTCGGTTCGGTTCGTAAGGCGTCGCCAAAATTAAGTAAGTTGCCGTTTCGCCAATCCGCCATTGCAAGCGCGCCTCTCGACCTGCGACGCCTGCGTCACCGCAACTCGCCCCCGTACCGCAATTTGAATTGGGAGGCACGACCGGGGATAAGCCATTTTGTTGCAACACGAAATAAGACGCGAAAGCCGCCGAGTTCATACGAATATCAATGTTCTCATTCGCCGAAGCGTTGAAGTAAAACACATCGAAAAGCGTATCGGCAGAAGTGCGAATATCTGAAGCAACAATGGTCTCGCTCGGCAAATTTTGCCCGTAAGTCAATTGACGCATCTGCGGGCTGTAAAGCCGCAGCGCATATTTGCCGACGCCCAAAGGAGCGGGTTGTATATCTGCGCTCGAGGCAAAAATGGCGTAATTGCCGGCTTGTGGCAACACCATCAACAACAAAGCGTTGTTGGTTGACTCAACCCGTCCGTTGCCATAACTGCCGCTTTGATCGTCCTGACCGACTTGCTCAAGATTACTATTGGCGGTGATTCGATAAAGCAGCACCGCCGAATCAAGTTGGTTGCCCCCGGCATTGTCGCGGCGCATATCAATGGCGACAGGTTGGTTGGGTTGCGTCGTCGTGAACGTATAAACATCAAAAAAGTAAGCGCGTCCGCTCCCGTCATTCAAAAGTTGAACTTGATCAGACGCCGTCAATTCACCATTAACGGTTTGATCGAAATTCAGATTGCCGCCGTTGACGCGAATCGGTGGCAACGAACCGCCCATCTTCAAGTCTACCGCATTAGAGAAAAAGGCAGGGTTTAACGACGGAATGGCTTGCAGGGCCAGCTTGCAAATGCCTAGCCCAGCCATTTCGGGCGGCAAGATGGCGTTGATTTGATCTAGCCCGACGAAACCCGGCGCGGGGCCGGCATAGGCTACGCTCAAAGGTACGCCTTGCAAGGTGAGGCTCAACGCTTCAGCTACGCCGTTGGCGTCGTTGGGATTCGCGGCGGGCAGGCGGCGAATGCCCGTGCCGTATAAGACCAGAATGTTGGGGCGCGCTGTCGTGCCCGCGTCAACGTTCGCAACCGATAAATCAGGGAAAGGGTTGAACACAGGTGTGTAAGTAATGCCGTCAAACGTCGTCAAGGCGGCTGGCGCTCCGTCACCCGTCGCTTTGGCGGTAAAGATACCCGGCGATGAGCGCGCAATAATGCAAGGGCCGTTGAGGCATCCACCAGTGGCTTGCGTGCCATTAGAATTAAACACACGCAACGTCACCGTCGTCGTATCAACCAGATTAGGCGGAATCGCAAAGTTGATCTGCCCCGGAGCAACGAAGAAAAGCGGCGCGTCTACGCCATTGACCTGCAACCTCACGCCACCCAACGTCGTCGGCAATGGATTGGTAGAAGCCAAAAATGGCTGTCCGTTTTGCGTGATGAACGTGCCGAACGCCGCCGCAATCATATCGGGCGCGAGTGTGCGCTTATATGCATCACTGGGATTGGTCGTAGCCTGCGCGCCGTAACTGGCCGCATTCACAACCGCAAAGCCCTGCGCCTGCACGCGCTGTGACAGTGCAAAGCCGCCAAACAACGCGGCGCACCCTAGAAGCCGTAACAGCCCAGTAAATTTATTCAATTGGTTCTTCATACTTCGTTCTCCTCTGCGTCCCTGCCGCACGTTCCGGCGCGATATGCCCGATGATGCTTGAGCAGGCGAATATTCTGATGTTCTGGAAAGGGGTCAACTACTACGTCGGCAATCTAAGCGGCACGTTACAAGAGTGTCAAGATTGCCATTCATTAAGTTCCGCTTGTCTGGTTGCGTCTTGTCTTGTCCTCGTGTGCGAGATTGGCGGTCACCTGACGATAATAATATTGCTTCGATTTTTTGCCGGACGCAGACCGACCGGCGCTTAGAGTTGGCAGGCCCTGAAAAGGTCTATTAACTTTGAGCATCCATAAATAACGACCGAAATAACAAAAGGCTGTAACCGTGATCAGGGTTACAGCCTTTCGTTTCACCTGCCCGTCTGAATCCCTTGCTTGAACGAGTGAACTTGAATCCACCACGTCCTGAGACCGGCGTCAGCGCGGCTTCGCGTTAAACAACACGTCCCACACCGTTTGGGCAGTGCGCCAAATGGCGGGTTCGGCGCGACCGTCTCCATCATAATCGCCGAAGACAATTGCCTCGCCCGGTTGCAGCTTGCCCCACGGCGCAGGCTCAACCGCCAGATCGTTGCTGCGCCGCACGTAGCCCTTGCCTTCACGCCACACCATCAGGTCGTCTTGGCCGTCGCCGTCGAAATCTGCCGCGAACGGTACGTCGCCTGCCTGGCCGAACTGCGCTTCGCTGATTTGTCCGGTCGCCGCATCGCGTAACAGCCAACGGCCTTCGCTGGCACTGAAC
>JANNUY010000403.1:0-3897 GCA_031414155.1 Acidobacteriota bacterium | reverse complement strand
GCGCCATAAGCGTTCAGCCCTGCGCCGCTCGTGACTTGCACTTCATCGCGGAAGAAAAACGAAGTGTGCGGATTGATGAGCAACAGAGCCTTGCCGCCCGCCGTATTTTTCGGCGCAATCGCAAAGCCATTTGAGCCGCGCGGTTCGCCGTCATGCGGCTTATCGGCAACGGCGATGCGGGCTTCGGGCAACTTGCCGTAAAAGGCTGCGAGTTGCCGCAGGTTGATGCTCTCGATGTCGCCGCCGATGCTGCCTTCGGTAAAACTGAGCGCCATCCACGGCTCGAAGCGCGTGATGACTTTGGGCTTCACTTCGGGATGTTTGTAAAGGTAATAGTTCAGGCCGTCGGCAAAAGCGTTCATCAGCTTTTTCAACCACAGCGGACTGGCCTGATATTTGGCTTTGAGGTCGGCGGGCGCGATGAAAAGTTTCATGCGCAAGTCGCTGTAAATTTCCGCTTCGCCTTCGGCTTCGGCCAATCGTCCCAGCGCGTTTAAGTAATTCACCTCGATGCGATTGAAATCGTCTTCGGCTTGCGCATAAAGCATGCCGAACACGGCATCGGCGTCAGTCTTGCCGGTGATATGGGCTACGCCCCAATCGTCGCGGATGATCGTGACGTTTTTGGCTTGCCGTTCCCAGGCAGCGATTTCTTTGTTATCGGCGACAGCCTGCGAAACGAAGGCCAGCAGCGCAGCGAAAATTAGAACGATTTTTTTCATGAGTACTCCTGCATAGATACGCAGATTGGGCGGATGCAGCGGATCAGAAATCCCAAAAAATCCGCGAAAAATCGCAGTATCCGCGTCATCCGCGTATCTATTTCTTCTTTTGCCGATCAGCCTTGCGCCAATACTGAAACTCGTCGGCATAAACTTCGCTGTCGAGTTCACTGAGGCGCGCTTGCATGCGGTCCTGCGCGTCGGCGACGGCGCGGTTATAAATGCACGGGCCGATTTCTTCGAGAAAGAAATTCAGCAAGTTGCCCGCCACGAGATTGCCGATCTCGTTTTCCAGGTTTTCTTTGAAAAATTTTTGTAGCGAAGTGATGGCTTCCTGCCGCGCTTCTTTAGAAAGTTCGATGGTCATAAGATTTGTTGAGTCGTATGGATTGCGATAAGGCAGCGCGGTTTTACCGTTTCGGTTGAGAAGGGTCAAGGTTGAAGCGCGCGCCTCACAACGGCAGGCGCAAACGCGCTACGCAACCTGGCGTGTCGGTGCGGTTTTCCAGATTCAACGTACCGCCGTGGGCTTCGGCAATCTGGCGGCTGAGGGCGAGGCCGATGCCGGAACCGTACGGCTTCGTGGTAAAAAACGGCACGAACAAATTCGCCGTATTCGACAAACCGTGACCGTCGTCTTCGACCAACACTTCCAGCACGTTGGTGTTGTGCGTCCAATGCACATGAACGCCGCCGCCGGTTTCAAGCGCAGCATCGGTCGCATTGCGAATTAAGTTAATCAGCAATTGTTCGAGTTGTGCGCCGTCGGCAGGCAGCGTGAGTTCGTCGCCTGACTCGACCGTCACAGGCAAACGTGTTTCGAGTGCGGCAACGCGGCGAATCAACGCGCTGATTTCTAAGGGTTGCAAATCGGGTTGCGGCAATTTGGCGAGCCGCGCATAAGCACTCATAAACCGCGCCAGCGATTCGGCGCGCGTGCTAATGATCGAAAGGCCGCGTTGCAAATCTTCGGGCAGGTCGTGCGGCCACGCCGTCGGGTCGGGATTGCGCGCGAGCAATGTTTCAAGACTGCCCGCGATTGATTTAATCGGCGCGAGCGAATTGTTTAACTCGTGGCCTAAGACCCGCACCAACCGTTGCCACGCCGATTGTTCTTCCTGCCTGAGCGCGCGGCTGATGTCGCCGATCACCAGCAACTGATGCGGCTTGCCGTCTTCGCGAAAGGTCGAACGCCGCATGCCCCATCGTCCAGAAGAAGAACTGGCTGAAGAAGAACCGGCTGACGAAGCACCGGGGAAAGTCGTAGTCATCGTGCGCGTCGCTTCGCCGTCCAGACATTCAGCGAGTTCCAAGTCTTCGGCACGCTTGCCCAGCAACTGTTCGATGGGGCGATTCAATAAGCGTTCGCCTGCTCGATTGGCGAGTTGCAAACGCTGGTCTTCGTCAAAAGCGAAGATGGCGACTTCGATCTCGTTCATTACCGTACGCAACAACGCCGACGCTTCCATCGCGCCACGCCGCTGGCTTTGCAACGTAGAGCTTAACGAATTGATCTCTCGCACTACGTCACCGAGCGCATCGCTGTGCCGCGCGGCGCGTCCGCGAATCGAATAGTCGCCTTCACGCAAGGCTGCTAATAAGTTCGACAAAGTTTGCAATGGCATCACGACACGTTCACGCAAGGCCAGCGCGCATCCAAGCCAGACGACACCGACGAAAACTGTCAACGTCCATTGCACCTTCGGCGTGAAATCGCCCGTCCACAACAAGACCAACGCGACGATTGCGCCGGGGAAGCCCGTGAAAAACGCGAGCCACGCGATGCGGGTTTCATAACTTATGGTTCGTGAACGCGAAGGCTTGGGCAGTGGGCGAGAGGAATGGGCAAGCGGCGCAATCGAAAGCAAATCGCGCCGCGCGTATTCGTCAGGTTCGCTGTCACCGAAAAGGCGGATGCCAAAAAGTTTCATGCGAGAGTGCGCAAGCAGTCGTTGAGACAGCTTTCCCTTGCGGCTATGCCGCAGTGATGTGCGGAAAGGCTGTGTGTCGAGTGACGTATAGTTGTGCCTCTCCTGCGACGTATAGTTGTGCCCGCTGTTGCGACATAAAGTTGTGCCCCCTGTCCGCGACACTTAGGTAGCCCCAGCAGTGGCCAACCGTTGTTTTTGGTATTTGGTGACTCTGCGGTTGGTCACCTCTAATGCGCAGATGCGCTCCGTCGTAATCTCTGGCGCTGGGTGTTTGATAATGAGCTTGTCCGCTTCGTCGTGCATCAACCATTCCAACGTGGTCGGGTCAAAACGTACTGCCACCGTGCGCTTCGCCCAAGCGCGCCCCACTAGGTAATAACGGTTGTACAAAGAAATGCGTCCAGCGTGATCCGCGCGCCGCCGATAGACGCCTTGTCCGAGAAAGTTCGCCACGCGTGTTAACTGCCATTGCGTAGCTTCTCCCTCTGGCGAGTAAGGCCGAACGACCACCGTCAAAGAGGGAAATTGTTCGAGACGGGTTTGCCCATCTGCTCTACGAAAGCTTTCCCGCTGAATGCGTGTGGCACGCTCCAAGCGCTGTTGTAACGCGGGCAATCCGTTGCACTGTGACGCTTCGACCCAAGGTTTCAGCGTGCCGTGATTGCGCTCTACGATGCCGTTTTCTTGGGGATGTGCAGGGCGGTTCCAAATCATCTCGACGCCCAAGCCGATGAGCCAGAGTGACAAGTCGCTCGGCAAGTCGTGGCGACTGCCCCAAGGCAAACCGTTATCTACGCGCAAGCGTTGCGGCAAGCCCCAACGTTGAAAAACTTTACGTAGCGCAGCTTGCACTTGCGCAGGCTTAACGCTCTCCCACACGTAGAGGGGGGAAAGCCACGGCAGCCAGCACCGCGCGGGAGACTTCGTCAACTAAGCTGAGCCAACTGGCACCGCTTTGATCGGCGAGTCGCAAATGCGAGGTCGCATCCATTTGCCAGACTTCATGCACTTGTTGCGCCCACGCTTTGTGTTGTGGTGGTAAAGACAAGCGTGGTTGTGACAACTGAGCACGCTGCCACCAACGCTGTACCGTGCGCGGATGCGGTAACGTTTGGTGGGGCCAGCGTTCGGCGAACAGCGCCAGGACGAAACGCGCTCCCCAAGCAGGATGGCGACGTTTTAACCAGTGTGCGGCGCGATAAACTAACCGTGCCGTACGCGGTTGTGCCGGGCCGCACGCCGCA
>JANNUY010000402.1:0-3297 GCA_031414155.1 Acidobacteriota bacterium | reverse complement strand
CAAAGAGAACCGCGTCACCGACCACCGCATCGGCCTCACGCTGCATCAACTCGATTTGATTATGGAAGGCGGCCTCGACGAAATGATTGACCAAACCGTAGCCTTCTTTCAGGCCGAAAAACTGAAGCGGGAAACCGAACGACAAGTCGCGGGCGTATAAGTGTCCACAAAGAGGTAGACAGGAGGTAGCTATGACCGCACTAGAATCGCTGAAACAGCAAGCCATTCAACTCACGCTGATGGAGCAACATGCCTTGCTGCAATTTTTGAAAGAACAGCAAGCCAAAGACGAACAGCAGCAAGCTAACGGTAGCGCGTCAACCAATGGCGCATCTTTTCAGACTGACGCTTCACGCTTGCGCGAAAGCCAATGGTTAAGCGAAAACTGGACAGCTTATCTGGGACAATTCGTCTGTCTGGAAGGAAGCCGACTCATCAGTTCAGGCACTGACCCTCATCAAGTCTATGCACAGGCTAAGGCCGCAGGCATCGCAACACCGTATATGGCGCGCGTACAAGACCCCAACATCGCTTATGTGGATGGCTTCGTCGCAATATGATTTATCAACTCAATTACGCCGCGCTCATTGATTTCGACCCGGGACGCAAAGGAATTGAGATCCCCGTTACGTTGCGCTGTGGCGAAAAGTCCGTCACTAACAATGCGAAACTTGATACAGGTTCAACCGACTGCATCTTTGAACGTTGGCAAGGCGAGATGCTCGGATTAGATATTGAATCGGGGCAGCCACAAAAATTCAGCACCGCCACTGGCGTATTTCAAACTTACCAGCATTGGGTTTCTCTTTCTGTCGCACATCTGGTTTTTGACGTACCCGTCTATTTCGCCAAGGACTATGAATTCAACCGCAACATACTTGGTCGTCACGGTTTCATTCAGTTAACTCGTTGCGGCTTGATTGATTACGACGGCAAACTTTTTCTCAGTCACCGCGATGACGATTAGCACGATTGCCGAAACGCTCAAACAAGCCAGTGCGATTTTGCGAACCAACAACATCGCCAATGATGTACTCGACGCACAAACCCTGCTCGCCCACGCGCTCGGCTGTGACCGCACGCATCTCATCGTCAATTACAACCAGCCACTCGCCGACGAACAACAAACGAATTATCAATCGCTGATTGCGCGCCGCGCATCAGGCGAACCTTTGCAATACATCGTCGGACAGCAGGAATTTTTCGGCCTGCCCTTTCGCGTAACGCCCGCCGTCCTGATTCCCCGCCCCGAAACCGAACTGCTCGTCGAAGAAACCATCCGCCTCGCGCAAACGCTCCCGCACGCGCACGCGCCCGTCATCGTTGACGTAGGCACTGGTTCTGGTTGCATCGCCATCGCCCTCGCACGCGAACTCGAAAACGCCCGAATTTACGCCACCGACCTTTCCGCCGACGCCTTAGCCGTAGCCAGACAAAACGCCGCGCTCAACGGCGTCGCCGAACGCATCCAGTTTATTCAATGCGATTTGCTGGCAGGCTTACCCGCCAGATTGCAGGCTGACTTTATCGTGTCGAATCCGCCTTATATCGCCACGCACGAAATGGCTGCGCTGCAACGCGAAGTGCGCGAATGGGAACCGCATGCCGCTTTGACCGATAACGCAGATGGATTGAGTTTTTATCGGCGGCTATTGGCTGAAACGCCGCAGCATCTAAAGTCAGAAGGTTATTTGCTCTGTGAGTTAGGCTATCAACAGGCTGAGGTTGTTACCGCAACGGTAAAAGAAGGCTGGTCAAAGCATTACCTGTTAAACGACCTGCAAGGCATTCCGCGAACGCTCGTTGCGCAAAAGCGATAGTTGAATGACGTTGATACTCCTTACCAAAAACGCGTAGCAAAAGCTTAACGTCCCGTCGCTAACCGGCTGAAACACGCTTGAAGACGAACTTAAGCCCTCCACCTACGCCACCGCCAAGCTCACCGCCTGCCAGCAAGGCCAGTTTGATTTCGCCCTTCGCTTCGACCTTAACTTCGGCGGAAACTTCAAATTCTTCCAAACGAAAGCCACCTACTTTTTCAGGTGCATCACTAATCACCACATTGATCTGTTGAAGAAAAATATTCACCTGTTCCCGCAATTGCTCAACCCCTGCCACTTGCAGGCTAGACGCTTGCTCCGCCACACCTTCCCACACTGAGTTACGGCGAGGTTCATAATCAACCTCCTTCACAGTTGGAGCGGAAGGTCTGGTAACAATAAACATTTCTTGTGGTGCGTTATTTTCGGCCATCATTTTTCACCTCAATAATTAAATCTATCTACGCTGGATCAAGCATTTTGCATTAGTAGAACGGGGGCTGCCCACGCACTGTCGTCCCGCCCTCGTTCTCCCATGGCAATTTGCTTCCTCGCCTCTAACAATGCCTGTTCTGCGCTAAAACTTTGCCAAAGATATTCATAAAAATATTCTGCTAACCTACGCGCGGAGCTACTCGCAACTTCCCAGCGATGTGCCAAGACAAGTGGGACTGAGATGGTCACGGTTTGACGGACACGAAACTCTCTTAGCAGAATCGTGAAACCGTTATGAAAAAAATTACGCAGAATGAAGCCGTCAAAACTCGTCGGAAGTATGACGATGTGTTCAAACAACAAGCCTTGCAGATGATGCGCCTGGGGCAATCCGTACCCGCCGTGGCGCAAATCTTGGGGATGGGCGAAGGCGTGCTGTACAAGTGGAAGCAGGCGCAACGGCCTGCCGTGCAAGACCAGGAGCTTGAGCAATTGCGCGCCAAGCTCAAGCAGGTCGAGAACGAACGGGACATCTTAAAAAAAGCCTTGGGCATTTTGGGCCGCTCGACGTAACGCAGGCTTATGCCTTCATCGCGTCCCAGGCAGCGCAGTTTGCCGTCACCGATCTTTGTCAAACTTTGGGCGTCAGTCGCAGCGGTCATTACGCGTGGCACGAGCGCCCCGCGTCGACCGATGAACTGACGCCTGCTGTCACTAAAGCGTTTTGGCGACACGCGCGGCGCTACGGTTCGCGGCGGCTGACGGCGGAGTTGCAAGCAGAACAGCACGTCATCGGACGACGTCGCATCCGGCGCATTATGCGTACGGAAAAGCTGCGGGCGATTCAACCGAAAAGCTACGTGCCGCGTACCACGAACTCTAAACACGGCGGGCGCATGAGTCCGAATTTATTGGCCGCGACGGTGATCACGCATCCGCATCAAGTGTACGTCAGCGACATTACCTACCTGCCACTGCTGGGCGGCAAGTGGGCCTATCTGGCGACGTGGCTCGACTTGTTTACGCGCCAAATCGTCGGCTG
>JANNUY010000401.1:0-1287 GCA_031414155.1 Acidobacteriota bacterium | reverse complement strand
GAAGGAAGCGCTACGCACGCGCATTCTCGCTTTTATCGAATACTTCAATGTCACTTTGGCGAAGCCTTTTAAGTGGACTTACAAAGGACGACCACTTCAGGTCTAAACCAGGAGCAGAATTTCAGAAAAGCTCCACTAGGTCATCGGCCAGACCGTAAAACTGCTGGGCGAGCGTATGTCTCAGGCAGCGTGAAAGTTCGAGGTCGTTATCCACCTGCTTGAGGAAGCGCGCGGCGGAAAGACGATACATTCGACATTCTGTCAAGGTGATGGCGCTTACCCGAAGAGGGGCATGAGAGGCAAGGGTGGCTACCCCCAGCAACTTGCCCTGTGAGCGAAACGTGACGACGGCTTCGCGTCCCTCGTGGTCTATTTGGGTCAATCTCACCCAACCGGCTTCAATCAGGTAAACGTCCCGGATCATCTCCCTTTGAGAAAACAACACCGTTTCAGGCGGGCAGACTTTTACCGCGAAACAGCGTCGTTAAGACGTCTGGTGTCAAAGATCCGTGCGAATCGTGTCTGGCATCGGGCATAGCTGTAGCTCCAGTTTCGGCAATTGTAAAAAAACACAGCGAGGGAAGTGGCTGTGGGTTGGCGAGCGGATGGTAGTTAGCGTGGTTAAGAGCGTCAAGCGCAGCAGCAAAAGATCTGAAAATAATGGCTGAATGAGAGGCCGCTTCGTATATTTCAAAGCTGTTGAATTCATGAGCAAAGAAAGCGAAAGGATACGGCGCACCTTCAGCGACGCTCCCAACTTGAGCCGTCCGCAAACTCAATCCGTTTGATGCTTACCGGCTCAGGCTTTTCTTTAAGCAATGAGGGCAGCAACGAAGGGTCAGCAAACCCACGCCCACAAACGTATTCTGGCACGACCGCTTTGCCATCTTCTTTTTGTACGCTCAAGCTCACGCCCGCCCGCATCCATCGGCGCGCTGCGTTCGAGCAAGGGGTTGTAATAAGAAACGATCTTGAAGCTGACGATTTCAAACGGCGTACGGTCAACTTGCGCCGCGCACAGCAGCACTGCACTCAAAAGAATGAGCGTTAGTTTCGGCATTCGATAGCGCATAGTTTGCCTCCTTTTTTTTGCTGCGCCAAAGAAATAGCCCGCCCAGCTTGAAAGCCAGACGGGCTATGAAGTTGCGTTCGGTTAAAGTTTAGAACTGATAGCGCAACGCGAATTGCAACTCGCGGTTGCCGCCTTTGCCAGTGACTTTGCCAAAGGTAGTGCTGCGCGGATTGGTATCAGCACCGCCCCAGTTCGGATGGTTCAGCCAGTTATAG
>JANNUY010000400.1:0-3381 GCA_031414155.1 Acidobacteriota bacterium | reverse complement strand
GTGTGTACGCCGATGTTCACGAGCAACAGCGCATAGAGGCAGGCCATCCACCACAGCGCCCGCCGCCCCCGCTGTTTTGACACGGCGACTTGTTCAACCGGCAGAGGCGCAGGCACGGCCGTGTCATGGTCAGTGGCGACACTTTCCGTAATCTCGAATTGCTGCAAGGTGACGGCAGGCGCGGCGCTCGCTCCATTGCGCGCGCGCACCTCGGCCACGAAGCGATAGCCGCGCCGGGGCACGGTCTCGATGAACTTCACGCCATGCTCGCCTTCGCCCAGCGCCTTGCGCAGCTTTGAAATGTTGTCGGCCAGGTTGTTCTCTTCCACGAAGCTGTCGGGCCAGACGGCTTTCAGCAACGCCTCTTTTTCCAGCAGATGACCGGGTTGGGCGATGAGCGCCAACAGCAAGTCAAAGGCTTTCGGCGTGAGCGGAACGGCCTCGCCCGCGCGCAGCAAGAGCCGCTCGGCCACGTCCAGCCGGAAGGGACCGAATTCATATAATTGCTTTGCTTGCTGTTCCATAAGCCATTGCGAGCCGTTACGAGAAAGCTACGAGAATTTTGCGAGCCAAAAACGAGCCGCAGCAGAGGACTTCGCAACACCCGCGCGCCTATCGTCCGCCGCCACAGTGAGCCTGTCTAAAAATGCATTTGGTAACGGCTCATCTTAGGCGGGGCAGCGGCGCGCAGCAATGACGCGCTGCCGCTCTTGCCAATTTCAATCACGCAGCCATCTGCACAAGGAGCAACCATGAAGCAATCCCATTTCCTGATCGTCACATTTGTTTTTCTATTCCTGCCGTGTGTGCGCAGCGAAGCGCAGTCCCAAAACCTGCGCGCCGCCACCTCGTCTTCTTACATCGAACGCGGCAACCAATGGTACGCCAAAGGCGAGTATGCGCGCGCCGAAGCCGATTTCGATCTCGCCATCGCCACCGATCCGAGCCAGGCCAACGCTTATTACAACCGCGCCACTACGCGCCACCAGTTGGGCAAACTGAAGGAAGCGCTGGACGATTTCGACCGCGCCATCAGGCTCGATCCGCGCATGGTTGAGGCGTATGTGGATCGGGGCGGCGTGCGGTATCTGTTAGCTGATTACAACGGCGCGCTTGATGACAGCAACAAAGCCCTCGAACTCAATCCGAAACTCGCCGTAGCCTGGGCCAACCGCGGCATGGCTCGGCGCGAAAAAGGAGACCTGGACGGGGCGCTCACCGATTTCAATCAATCGCTGAAGCTCAATCCACGCCGCGCGGATACCTGGGGCAGTCGTGGCGTAGTGCGGCTGCTCAAGGGCGACGCGGAGGGAGCCATCAGCGACCACACGCAGGAAATCAGGTTCAATCCTGGTTCCGCTAAAGCCTGGTCTGATCGCGGTGCGGCGCGGTTCTTGAAGGGCGAACTGGACGGCGCGCTGGCCGATTACAATAAATCTATCGAGATCAATCCTCGCTTATCCAGCAGTTGGTTCAATCGCGGCTTGCTTTGGAAGACCAAAGGCGATTGGCCGCGGGCCGAAGCGGATTTTACCCAAGAAATTGAGTTGCAGCCGCAACTGGCCGTTGCTTATGCTCAACGCGGCCTCGTGCGCTTGCTGCAAAACCGCGCGGACGAAGCGCAACCGGATTTTGACCGCTGTTTGGAACTCAATCCGAACTTGCGGCAATCCCTCGAACGCTTGATTGCCGAGGCGCAGCAGCAATTGACAAAACGCAGCCCTCTTCGATAAATCCTGATAACAGCGGAGAACCCTGATGAACATCGAACAAATACGCGACGCACTTTTGTATTGCACCATTATCAACTTTGCGTTGCTCTGGCTGTGGGCGTTGCTTCATATGCTGCCGCACGAGTGGTGGTACAACCCGGCGCGCCGCATGTTCCGCGTGAGCGTCGAACAACTCGACGCCTTCAGTCTAGCCGGAATCATCCTTTATAAACTCGGCATCGTGCTTTTCAATTTGGTTCCTTATCTGGCCTTGCGCTTCGTGCTATGAAAAGCGATGGCTTGCTGGAACCAATGCAACCCGTGACGGAACGCCTCGTGGCGCTCGACGCGCTGCGCGGCGCAGCCCTGTTCGGCGTCTTGCTGGTCAATCTGGAATCTGATTTCCGTGCCTCGCTGTTTCAACAGATGCTGACGCCGCATCTGCACGCGGGTTGGCTCAATTACGCGACCGACTTGCTCATTGCGGGCGTCTTTGAATTCAAAGCCGTCACGCTCTTTGCGTTTTTGTTCGGCGTCGGTCTAGGCATTCAAACCGAACGCCTGACCATCAACGTCACGGGTTTTCTGCTGCGGCGCTTCGCCGTGCTGCTGGCTATGGGGCTTTGCCACATGCTGCTGATCTGGAACGGCGACATCCTGACGCTTTACGCCGTATGCGGCTTGCTGTTGATTCCGCTGGTCAAGTTGTCCGCGCGTTGGCTGGCGGCCTTGGGCATCGCGCTCATCGTGCTTGCGCCAAGTATGACGATCTTCTGGATTTTCTCGCCGCCGCACGAAGCCGTCGTCGCGCATGCCGCCGTTGCCACGCGCGTTTATGCAACGGGCGGCTTCGCGGGAATCATGCAACTGCGCTGGCACGAAGCGTGGCGGTTCATTGCGCCGCTGCTGATCGGTTCGTTGCCACGCACGTTCGGCCTGATGCTGTGCGGCGTGGCGGCATGGCGCGGCGGAGTGTTCGCCGATTCACCAAAACAACGCGTTTGGCTCAAACGGTTCTGCCTGATGGCGGGCATCCTCGGCGCGCTCACGACGGGCGCGCAACTATGGGCGAAGGAAACCGGGCAACCGCTGCACGGCATATTGAATTGGTTTGCGCCTTACGACGCCGTCTTGCTAGCGGGCGCTTACGGCGCAGGTTTGTGGTTGTGGCTAACGGCCCATCAAAGCCGTTGGCTGGGGGCGGGAGGCCGGATGGCCTTGAGCAACTACCTGATGCAATCGGTGATCTTCAGCTTGTTGTTTTACGGCTTCGGTTTGGGGTGGTTTGGCAAGGCGGGTTCGGCGGTGGCGGCGTTGCTGGGCGTCACGGTCTTTGTCGCGCAACTCTGCGTGAGCCTTTGGTGGTTGCGGCGTTACCAATTCGGCCCGGCGGAATGGCTTTGGCGTTCGCTGACGTATGGACACCCACAACCTTTGCGGCGCTTCCCGCAGACTGTTTCTCCTGTTCGCTAAACCCTGCCACTCAATTCAACACCCTTAACACGATGGCAATCTGTTTGGTCGTCGCTTGCGCCGTGATGTCGCGCAGCGCGTCTTGCAGTTGCTGTTCGCGTACGCTGTGCGTGACCAAAACAATCGTCGCCGTGCCGTCTGCCGTGACGCCTTTTTGCGTGAAGCTATGCAAGCTGACGCCGTGTTGACCGAAAGC
>JANNUY010000399.1:0-9464 GCA_031414155.1 Acidobacteriota bacterium | reverse complement strand
TGACGACGACGATGATTTATACGCATGTGTTGAATCGCGGAGGTTTGGGCGTGCGCAGCCCTATTTCCGGTGGTTTCACCACCGGCTACCATCCACAGCGCCTCCGGCGCATAAAACCTGTCAAACGAAAGTGTCTCAATTACATCGTGTAACATCAGTAACTAAAAAATGCGAGCCAGTAGCTGAGTTATTATTTCCTGACTTCGTAAACTTTGCCCTTCCACACCACGATCACCTGACCGAGTTGGAAGAACTGTTCAAGCGTAGGGTTCTCGATCAACAGATTTTGATAGCGTTCGGTGCCACGCGTGAGTTTGACCAGCGGCATCGTCGTGTCAGAGCGATAGTTTTCATCAATCCAAAAGCCGCGCTCAAAATAAAACAGATGCCCGTTGACGCGCTTGGTGAGCGGGTTGGCCTGCGGTTCGCTCGTGGTTTTTTCGGCTTCTTTGGTGCGAGCTTCTGCGCCTTTGCCAGCGACAAACCCTAACGCCGAACGTTGTCCGGTCAGGGCATTGATGATGGCACGCGTACGGCTCTGTTCCGCTTTGCCCGCTTTGGCGTTGCCCTTGTCGGAGCTTTCACGGGCGAGCGTGCTTGAGTCAATCGCTCCCAAATCTGTCATGCGAGATTGGCGTTCTAACTGGTCTTTCACAACGTTAAGCGAAATCACCGTCGGCGGCGGCTCAATCGAATTCAAACGCCCCGACATCAGGCCGCTATTATGGCCCAGCGAAACGGGCGTACCTTGTATGCCGCCATTGCCCGTAAAGCCACCACCGAAAAAGTCACGGTTCGCCGTGAGCGGAATCGCAGGCGAAGTAATCGTCGCGCTGTTAATCGCCACAGCCTCTTCAGGCAATTCAATCACGCGCATCGGCGCAGGTGCAGGCGCGCTGGCGGCAAATCCACTTGCAGTAAGTTGCGGACGCACTTCGCTCAAGTTGGGCAAAGTCGGCGACGTAGGCGCAACGCCATCGGCTTTATACGCCTTCATCGGGTCAGCATTGCCAGCCACAATAGTGTTGGCCTGAACCAAAGGCGTCGTCGTCGCACCAGCCAAAGCGGTTTCAGCAGGCGAAACTTCAGCCCGCAGAAACTCAGCTTGCGGAGCAGCAGCGCCCGATAGCTTTGCTAATGATGGTGAACTCGTGGCGGTGCGGGATTGCCATTGGTATACGGTGAAGGTCAACAGCAACGCTGCCATCGCTGCGCCTGCACTGGCGAAGCCCCAATTCAAATCGAAAGACGCGCGCCAGTCATTGAACTGTGAAGCGAATGGCGTAACCCAACGCGACCAGAGCGATGGCTGCGCCACAACGATTGGCCTCGGCGCTTCAACCCTCAAAGGCGGCGACGGAGCCAGTTGCGCGTTCAGCATAATCAACGCTGTGACGTGTTGGCGGCATCCGGTGCAATCAGCAAGGTGCGCTTCAAAGGTTTGCTGGGCGGTCGAGAACAAGGCGCGTTCGAGGTAAGCGTTGGCCGTGTCGGCATCGAATCCGGCACACGGCCCTCCACACGGCGCAGCGGTTTGGCTTGCGCGGCGTAACTCGCGGCGCAACAACACATCGAAAGGCGCTTGCTCAGAAAACTTTTGGGAGTTGTTCGTTTTATGAACCACGATAGTAACTCAGTGAGAATAACAAGGGGTTTACTCTTACGGCTTGCCGTAGGTCAGAACGACCGACAAGTCGCTGCTTGCAATATCGCTATACTGTCTCAGGGTACTTGCTTGGCGGCGGCTTTCGTCGCTTCGCCTAATAACTTACGTACATCAATTTCAGAACGCGCGGCCAGTGCCAGGCATTCGGCGATTTCGGCGCGACGCAAACCATAAAGCCGTTGCAAAAAGTCTTCGGTCTTTTTCTTTACCTGCTTTTGTGCTTTGGCGAGCCAGCGGCTGATGGTCGCTTCGTGAACGTTCATCAGCAGGCCGATTTCGCGCAGCGTCATCTCGTCGAAATAATAATAGTTCAGCATCAACCGGTCTTTGGCCTCGAGCGCGGCAAAGGCTTTGCGCATCGCTTCTTCTGAAGCCTGCCGCAAGCGCGTGTCTTCAAGGTCGTCAGGTTGAACGATGGGCGAATGGAGCGAGACGTGATGTCCGTTTAGCCCGTTGAGAACTTCGTGGCTGTTAGCGGCGAGGCGGTCGAAATCGGCGACCTCTTCGACTTGCTCAAAGCGCGCCGTTTGCCGCTTGCGATCAATGAACGCCTGATAAATCACCGCGCGTAACCAACCGCCTAACGAACCGCGCCCCGAATAATGCAACAACTTGCTGATGCGCCGGTCGCCGTCGAAACGCAAGCCGTAAAGCTCGCCATAAACAAACTGGGTCAGGTCTTCGGCTTCGGCGTCGTCTTTGGTGAGCGCGCGCGCGGCGGCTTGCATACCGTGTTTATATTCGCGCTCGAAATGCAGCCACGCGGCGTTATCGCCTTTCTCACAAGCGACGGCGAGACAGAGTTCATCCGCGCGTAAGCTATTGAACAAGTCGGTGCAGTCAGAGGTGGCATTGTCTTTGCCGAGGGTACGCGTGACGACATGCTCTACGCGCTGTTGGAATTCAGCTTCGGTGACGCCATAACGTTCCGTGACGCCTTGCCACAACGCCGCCAACGGTCGCGCAAAACGCACCGCGAATTCGCCGTTTTTTGTGTCTCTCATTGGACGCGCCGCTACAGTCGTCACCATTGCTTCCTCATACGCTGGCTCGTAAGTCGGCATCGTCACGCTCACGTTAAGAGCGGACATTGCAGGAACCAACGCGGCGCATTCTAGCACGGGCTGTGGCAAGTGCCATTCAATACCAGACGCAGCAATAGAAGCCGTCATGAGATTTTTCACGGCGTTCAAGGTCACGCCATTATTTGTTTCAGCTTTTGCACTTGTGAGGCCAGCACTGCGCCGCGCAACGAGTGCCCTGCGCGTGCGGCTTGCCCTACGTGAATCGCTGAAAGCGTTTGCCTGACTTGCGGTTCTCGGCATAAAGATTCGATCCATTCAGCCGTCACGCCCCCGCCGACCAAGACTTTGACTTCCGGCGCGGCCACGACAGCCAGTTCAGCTAGCCCTTCAATTCTGTCCGTCCACGGCGGCGGCCAATTTCCTGTGAAGGTAGCAGGCCGGATTCCGTGGCTCGTCAGCAAATAATCAATTTGTGGATACTGCTTTAATTCGGCGATGGCGGCTCGCTGGTTCGTCACGGCTTCAAACGCCCGGTGAAAGGTAAAGCGTGTTTGGGGCGCGGCAGCCAGCACTGCCTCTAACATCTCGTGAGCAATTCCGACTTCCTTACCGTTCTGTTTGAGAAAGCCAAACACCAAGCCATCTACCGATAAATCAGCGTATGAACGCGCGACCTCGCATAACCTTTCCGTTTTTTTTCGCCCCGACGCAAAAAAATCTTCTTCCTCGCGCACCATCACCCGCAGCGGCAGCCTGACCGCCGCCTGAATGGCGCTTACCAACTCAAGCGGAGGCGTCAATCCGCCCAATTCGAGATGACTGACAATCTCCAAACGGTCGGCTCCGCCCTGTTCTGCGGCAATGGCGTCTTCGACTGTGCAGGCAATGACTTCGAGCATAAGAAAAAAAGCAGAACACAATGAATGCGCCCTGCTTCCCTTTCGGTTAAATGGAGAAAACTATTTTTTGAGCAAGTCGCGGATTTCACCCAGCAAAACTTCGCTCGCAGAAGGCGCAGGAGGTGGCTCGGAAGCGCGCAGCTTGTTAAAAAACTTCACGATCATAAAGATCACTAAAGCCATAATCAGAAAATCAATAATGCTTTGAATGAAGCTGCCATATTTGAGCAGATTGTCTACCAACTCGCCTTTCTCGTTGATTTTGGAACCTAACTTAATTGCCATATCGCTGAATTTCGAGTTGCCGAATATCAGCCCGATGACTGGCATTAGCACATCGTCAACTAACGAACTGACGATCTTGCCGAAGGTCGCGCCGATGATGACACCGACGGCCAAATCGAGCACATTCCCTTTGCTAACGAATTCCTTAAACTCTTTCCACATTTGAGTGAACTCCTTTGGTTGAAAGGTTGATCTTGCTGAATCCCGCGCCTCAGCCTCCAAGCTCATCGGGGCCAACTGACGTGACTCAAAAAAACCGGGGTTGATGAGACAGGAGAATTTACCGCGTGGGAATACGAACCATACCTAATGTGGGGTGGTGGGCGGCATATTGTGTAGCGCTCGCAAGACTGTCAAGCCGCTATTGACCTGTGACGCGGCTGCGTCGTTCCAGCACCACCGTATCGCGCCAGACGCCGTGTAACTGCGCGATGCGTTCGCGGCGCCCGACTTCACGAAAGCCCTGGCGCAAGTGCAACCGCACGCTGGCTGCATTTTCAGGGAACACGCTCGACCACAACGTCCAGATGCCGTGCGACTCTGAGCTTTCGACTAGAGCGCGCATCAACGCGTCGCCTACGCCTTGCCCACGCGCCGTGGCGGAGACGTAAACACTGACTTCCGCTACGCCTGAATAACACGGACGCGACGACGTGAGGCTCAACGCCGCCCATCCAACCACTTGCTCACCGCGCCGCACGGCTAGGCGACAATTCCGCAAGTGACCTGCGTCCCAAACTTCCCACGACGGAGCTTCGGTTTGAAACGTAGCTTGTCTGGTGGCAATGCCTTCGAGATAAATTGCGCGTACCTGCGGCCAATCGGCAGGCACCATCGCTTCAATATAACAATCCATTTTGCTTTCACTTTCGTGCAGAGGCCATACCGTTGCGTTCAACCATTAGCCTGGACAACAATTCAGTGGGTTGGCACTCACAAGTCGTAGCCGTTTTACTCACTGAACCACCACTGAAAACAGGAGAAAGAAAACTAATGAAACGTTCCCCACTCGCTCCCGCTCGTTTTTTCTGCCCGCTCTGCCTCGCCGCTTTGAGCTTTCTGGTAACTTACGCTCAAACGCCTTCGACCGCTGAGAATTTAGCACGAACGCTGAAACAATTTACCTTGCCTACCGCTGAGTTGGCGGTGGTTACGCCCAAACCGAACCCGACGTCCAGCCCAACCCCCTTGCAAGTCGCTAACCTGAGCAACCGCGTAAAAAGCCTGAGCCGCAACGCGCCACGCCGTGAAAACATCACCGGCATCAACGTCGGAACCAAATACATCAACGGTTTATTCGGCGGCATGGAACAAGGCGCAGGCTTCCCGTTTGGCGTAGAGTTCACGACTGCCGACGCCATCCCCGGCGTAGAGTTGCGCGCGCGCGCTTATCTGTCTTCGCGCCTTTACCGCAAGTTCGAAGGTAGCCTCTTCTTTCCCAAACTCGGCAGCGAAAAAACGCAGGCTGAAATTTGGTACGCTTATTTGCGCCGTACGCGCGATCATTTTTTCGGCATTGGCGCACTGACACCGAAAAGCAACATCACCAATCTTGATCTTGAACAGCGCAGCTTCAACGCCACCCTTTCGCACAAGCCGATCAAGCAACTCGAACTCGGCGGATACTTCCGCGCCTTCGACGCCAGCACCTATACGGGCAAGGGCAAAAAAGAACCGGCGATTGAGACGCTCTTTTCCGGTTCGCCTTCAGTCGTGCCTTTGACGCGCTATGTGCCGGGGCTATTTTTCAATGCACGCTCAAACAACGTCAAAGTCGCAGGCGGCGGCGCATACGCTGAATACGAGGCGCGCGATGATTTGAGCGGCCTGACACAAGGCGGCTACGCATATGGTCGCGTTGGTGCTTATGACTGCTTCGACATTAATCCAAGCGCGTTGACTGATTACGGTTGGACGGAAGTCGAACTCGACGGACGCGGTTATATTCCTTTGGGCAGCCGCAAGAGTTCGCTGGCCGTGCGCGCTTACGCAGACTTGCGCGATCCGAAAAGCGGCAAGCAGATTCCGGTATACGAAATGCCGTGGCTGGGCGGACGCAATCACTTGCGCGGTTATCAAAACTTTCGCTTTCGCGGCAATAACCTGTTGCTGCTCGTCGGCGAATTTCGCCAGACCGTGTGGGCGCAGAAAGAAACGCGCGGCGTGGACGTTTTCGTTTTCATAGACAACGGTAAGATCTGGGGCGATTCGCGTTCGGCGACGAATCCGCTGATCTTGCGCAACGACAAGTTCGGCGACCAACCGCTGCGCATACAGCCCGGCGGCGGCGTGCAATATCGTTTCAACAAGAGCTTCGGCGCGCGGCTCGATTTCGCCAAGTCGAACGAACGCACGATGGTTTATTTTTCGGTCTCGCGCGGTTTCTGAAGTTATTTTTGTGTTAACCTCGCAGTGCGGCTTTCCCCTTCCGCCATACTTCACTACAATGCGCCCGCATTGAGAGTTAACGATTACGTTTATTTTACGGGGGAAACTAACGCGCAATGATGTATAGCCAGCAGGAATATGACATGGTGCGGCGACAAACGATTCAGATCGAACAGGAAAAGCGCGCCGCCTTACGCTGGATACTTTTCGTCACGCTGGGCGTAGCCGCCGCGCTGGCCGTCGCGGCGCTTTGGCTGTTCACGCAATACGCCACCGCCGACAGCAAGATCGAAGCCACCGAAGCCCGCGCCCTCAAAGCCGAAGCCGATTTCAAAAAAGTATCAACCGAGTTAGCTGAAAAAAAAGCGATTCTCGACAAACAGGCCGTGACCGCCGCGCAACAAAACCAGACCATCGCCAGCATCGTGCCCAAAGCCCTGAGCAGCACGGCGACCGATTTTGAATTGGCGACGCTGGCGCATGCGATTTATGACAGCCGCCCCAATCACGTCATCGAATTACCGCGCATTCCACCTGATAGTGTGCTGCGCCGTTATCGCTTTCGCGTCGGCGAAGAAGTGCTGACTTACGTGTTCGTCGCCGGACAACTCAATGACAAATGGGTGTTGTATTCCAACCTCGTCGGCAAAGGAATACCGCAACCCAGACCTGTGACGACATATCGGCCTGTGTTTAAGCCCAAACCCAAGCCCCTGCCACAGTAACTCAAAATAACAAAAAAGGCTGACGAATATATTCGCCAGCCTTTTTTAGTTTTTGTGTGGGTACGCACGCGCCCTCGCGTGCCTGCTATAGCTTAACTCCTGAGCGACGCTGAAAGGAGAACCTTTACAGCATAACGGCCTTTCCTGCTGGTATGCACGCGAGGCGCGTGCATACCCACACAAATTCCCGTAGCGCCTTTTAGTTCAGGTTGCCAGATAGCTTTTATTTCAAGCTATTCAGCATCGCCATAAAATCAGCTTGCGCGGCGACGACGGTTTTCGCGGGGCCGGTGAGCTTGAAATAAAGCGGGCCGCTGGGCGCTTCGACAATCGCGCCTAACAACCGATAGCCCGTTTTTTCTGCCGGAGCCGGTGCCCCCGGATTCATCATCGCGCCGCCACCGTTAAACGTACCCGTCAATTCGATCAAGGTCGCAGGCATGCCATTGATCGTCTTTCTCTCGGTCTTGGCTTTGGCTTTTGAGTCCGAGCCGTCGGCTTGTTTGAACTGACCAATCCAACGGTCAACATTAGCTTGCACGCCGCCGCCGATGTTGGCGAAGACCGCGCATTCGCCGCCTTCCGGGTCGCCCGCCGCAGCCGGAATTAAATATGTCGCCGAACGCATCGGCTTTTCGGGGCCAAGCTTCCACGCTTTCGGCGCATCCCATTTCGATGCCGCTTGCGGGGGCATCGGCAGGTTACTAGCGGATGGCGCATCATTCGAAGGTACAGCCACAGGCGCTGCCGAAACCGGCGCAACAGGTTGGCTGGTTGCAACTTCTTTAGGCGCAGGCCCACAAGCTGCCACCAATATCGAGCTAAACAACAACACAAAAAAATACTTCTTCACAAATTTCCTCCAATAAAAAAATAACGTCATTAAATCGCTGACTCAGGTCGCCGGTGTTTGAATAATAAAACGAATAACAACAAAATCCCCGCTGCAAAAATCGCAGGCTTGCCCCACAGCGGCTGCCATTCGATAGCACGTAACGAAGTCAAACGTGCGGCGGATTTTTGCGATTCGAGCGCAGCGGCCTGACTCTCGCGTTCAGCCGCAGTCAAATTGGTCGCAGCTTTCAGCTTCTCAAGTTCAGCCGTCTTGCTGACCACTTGTTCTGACGCCGCCAGCGAAGCCGCAGGCGTATGTTGCGTTTCAATGCGGCCTGCGACATTCGCGCCAATCGCCATGCCTAAGCCCAAGGTAAACAAAACTAACAAGCCCTGCGCCTGCGCGCGAATTTCTTTCGGCGCGACTTGATCGGTATAAATCTGCCCCGTCACAAAGAAAAAGTCGTAACAAATGCCGTGTAACAAAATGCCACCGATAATCATCCAGCGTATTTGGGCGGGCGCTCCGAAAGCGAATAAGGCATAACGCACAACCCACGCCAGCATCCCTGCGGCTAACATCCATTTCACGCCCAGGCGCGCGAAAAATAATGGCATGACTAACATAAAAAAGATTTCAGACATTTGTCCATATGACATGGTTTGTCCGATGGGCAAGTCTGTCATCTCTACGATGCGACTGGTGATTTGATAATAAAACGCCAGCGGGATGCAGATCAGCATCGAAGCCGCCATAAAAATCAGGTAAGAACGGTTTTTGAAAAGCACGAAAGCATCCAGCCCCAAAATCTGGCTCACGGTCGTTTTGCCCGTCGCAGTCGGCGGCGTGTCAGGCAGCGTAAAGCTGAACAAACCCATCGCAATGGATGCACCAGCGGTGAGATAAAACATCGTGATCGTGGTTTCCCACTTCAACCAGGTCAACGCCAACCCGGCAGCAATCCAGCCGATGGTGCCGAATACGCGAATGAGCGGAAATTCCTTTTCCGAACTCGTGACGTTTTTCATCACAATCGTATTGGTCAACGCAATCGTCGGGAAATAAGCCAGCGTATGCGCAAATAGCGCCAAATTAATCGCGTAAGGCGAAGCCGGTGAGGCTTTCATCAAAGTAATCGCCCACAACACCAGCAAGCCGCCTACGATGTGCAAAACACCTACGACTTTTTGCGCAGCGAAAAACCGGTCGGCGATCATGCCGACAAAAAACGGCGAGATGATGCAAGCCAGCGGCCCAATCGTATAAGTCCAGCCGATGTCATTCGCCGTGAAGCCAATGGTGTTGAGGTAATTCGGCGCGGTCACATACCACGCGCCCCAGATAAAAAACTGCACGAACATCATCACCGACAGTTGCACACGAGTCTTTGCGTCCATCTTGTTGCGGTTTCCTTTGGTTGAACTGACCTTTGGTTGAACTGACCATTGGTTGAACTGAATTGTTAATTCGGATTGTGTTGCGGGAAATCGCGGCGATTTTACTCACGGCTCGGCAAATTGCCAACCAACTGATGGAACCACGCTGTGGCAATCGAAAAAGCGTCACAATCGCTTTGCGCCTGCCTTGCCTCGAAACGTGGATTCGTACAAGCTCCGCAAGGATTTGCGGGTTTATAGTTCA